>DAOWKH010000045.1 GCA_030639955.1 Candidatus Omnitrophota bacterium
GGTTTTGCCTAACAGTTCAATTGCCCTTTCACGTTCGGTCACTCCCGGCAATTGGACAACTATTCTATTCTTGCCCTGGGTCTGGATAGAGGGCTCGGAAACGCCAAACTGGTCAATGCGGTTGCGCACAATCGCCAATGCCCTTTCCAAAACCCCTTTTTTCTCTTCGGAAGAAAGTTGAGAAGTATCCACCTGCAAAACCAAATGCATCCCTCCCTGTAAATCCAAACCGAGATTTATCTTCTTCTGTAAAGGCAAGCTGAGATGCAGGGCTAATCCGGTAATCAAAACCACCAAAATAATCTTCCATTTTAATTTTCTGAGCATTGTTGTTTCTCCTTTCCTCACTCGCCGCAGGCGAGAGCCTGAGCGAAGCGAAGGATAGAAATTTATTTGCTCTTTCTATTTATCGCAGTAATCTTTCTTAATCTGTGTAATCAAGGTGTCCTTCTTAGGACGCCTTATTATAGCAAATTCCCCCCCAACTTGCAAATAAAAAAGGGCAGGTTAACTGCCCTTTTGTTAAATCTCTAATATGAGTGAGGTTTCGCCTCACTCAAGCAAAGTTATTATATCGTTACTACTGTTTCTCCTTCTTGATATGCTTTTTCTACTCTTTGGTAGCTTTCTAAATCTTCTGTGGTCGTCTCAGCAGTCCAATCAAATTCTTTCTTTCTTACCTTTGCAAGTATCTGTTCTGGGTTTTTAATTCGGTTATTAGCTAAGAACATTCCCAAATATCTCTCATATTCATCAGAAACTTCAGGAGCAAAACCATCCACTACAGCAAACAGAACAAGCCGTAGTTTATTCTCACTTTCTTTAACTGCAGGTATTTTTGTTATTTGCGAAGAGTCGCTTTCTTCTAATCGTTTCTCCCATTTCTTTATATCCTTATTTTTCTTTCTGTATGCTAAATTAATTACAGCACTAAATTGGCTGGGGGGAAATCCCAAATCAAGATATTTAGCAATTCTCTCTTCAGCATCATCAGGACCTATAACCCCAACCGATGGATCTCCTTCTTTTAAACCCAAGACATTTCTTATTTTCTGCCTCAGTTCTCTATCTTCATAAGGAACAACAAAATTCAGGAAGTTCCCGGTTGCAAATAAACCCTCCTTTATTCCAAGAAGTGCTTCCTTAATCCCTAATATTGGTTTGCCTTCTTCATCAAAGAGAGAAGTAGCATCTACAAAACGATGGTACGGAGCATGTATGGACTCTGCATCTGAAATAAACATACTGTGAAAATCTTCTGCAGAAGCCCCAACAAGAGGTTGGTAATATTCAACAACCATTCCTTTTATTTTCTCACTTGCCGTTTCACCGGCTAAAATTTCTGGAGCTAATTCGGCAAAGACAGAACGGGCAGAGTTAAAGATTTTTGTGTTTTCTTTTCTCTCGGCTCGCCATTTCTCAATTTGTTCAAAAATTTCTCTTTTTTCAGACGCCTGCTTTTGTAAATCCTCCTCAATTCCCTCGCGTATTTTTTTCTTTCCTATGGACAAATCCCCTGCTAATCCTGACTTCGCCTCTGCTATTGCCATTACTGTTTTCGAACTCTCAGCTTGATAGAATCCAGGTCGTAAGAATCTAGAAAAAACGCCCCTGTCCTGTAAATGCTTTATTGTTGCCTCAATTTGTTCTTCTTTTTTCTTAAGTTGATTACCGAAGTCGGCAATTCCATCTGCTAAATCCCTGTTTCTTTTTCTAATCTTATCCTCTAATCCCAAAAGAATTTCTAATGTATTTTCAGCTGGTCGTCCGCCGGAATTTATAACATTCAGTAAAATTGAAGTAGATACTCTCACCCTTTCGGTATCCTCTTTTGTCTGGCTAAGTAATTCTTTTATTAAAATCTCTCTAAAACCCGGAGCGACTCCTCCTACAATCTGATCTTCTACTTCCCCCATCCTTTCTTCACTACCTCCAAAAGCTGAATCTATCCGTGTTCTAAATTGAGGCATACCTGTAGTACCAGAGTATTTGTTGGCGAGTTCTATTCCTTTAGTCGCCCTATATGCTCGCTTTACATGGCTTTCAAAAGGCGCATCTTCAGGACCCATACCGACTCCATCAGGATTTCGGCTCGCTCCTGACAACATCTTCATCCCATAAGCTGGATAAGGAACGCTGGTTAACAAAAAAGCAATAGCTATTGTTAGTGACCAAAATTTCATTGACTTTAATAAGTTCATTTTAGCCCCCATTTTTCCAAAAGTAACAAGAAAAGTTTAAAATGTCTAATTGCTCTAATTTCTAATGTCTAATCAATGACTAATGTCCAATGACCAATAATTGTTTAGACATTTGTCATTAGACATTCTTTAGGTCAATTAGGTTAATTAGTCATTAGACATTTATGATATTCTATTAGAAAAATTCTACCATTCTTCTCTTTCTTTGTCAAGTGTTTTTTTTATTACTTTTTAAAGATGTTTAAAAAGGGAGAAAAATAAAAAATGCCTCAAACCTGCTTCTTAAAGCACTCCAAAGTATTTCTCATCAACATTGCCGTGGTTATTGGACCCACACCCCCGGGCACAGGAGTGAGAAATTTTGCCTTTTTCTCTACCTCTCTATCCACATCTCCGACAATTTTATCCTTTAGATAATTAATCCCCACATCAATCACTACTGCTCCTTTTTTGACCATTTCGGGTTTAATAAAATTTGGCTTACCCGTAGCCACAATCAGAATATCTGCCCTCTGGGTATGCGAAATTAAATCTTTGGTAGCAATGTTGCAGCTCGTAAGCGTAGCCATTTTATCTAAAAGAAGATTAAAAAGCGGCTTGCCCACGCAATCACTGCTGCCAATAATTACTACTTCTTTTCCGCTGAGCTTTATCTTTGCCTCTTTTAGTATCTCTATTATTGCTAAAGCAGTGCAAGGAATTATATTGCTCTTGGGGTGCATTCCCTCTACATCCTTTTCTAATTTCAAAGCCGAAAAAACTTTTTTGGGCTGGATATGCGCAGGTAAAGGAAGATGAATAATTATACCATTGATGCTTTTATCATTGTTTAATTTCTGGATGAAAGCGATTAGAGCTTTTTGCGAAATATCTTTGAAACCCCGGGCAGAATATTTTATTCCTATTTCACAAACCTTTTTTTGAACGCGGGCATAAATACGAACATCCTTATTGTCTCCCACCTGAACACTTACCAAATGGGGAACCTTTGAGTGAGGTTTCCCTCGGCTTCGCCGAGAGGCGAGCGCCTCACTCAACTTCGCCAATTCTCCCTTAACCTCTTTTTTTATCCTTTCCGCAATTGGCCGACAAGATAGAATCATATTAGTTCCCTTGCCCCTTTTGCCCCTGCCTGCAGGAGAATACGGGCAATTTTCAAATCACTGAGTAAATTTTTATTTCCTTTTTTCGTCAAAAAAGGAATCAACTTTAAGCCCTGCTCACAATTTTTACAAATTGCAACAGGGATTTTCTGCATCATTTGTTTTGCTTTTTTTCTTTTTAGTAAAGAACTACTTTTGTTAAAAAAAACAGAAACTGCCTTCGCATCCTCATCAATAAGTTTAATCAATTCTTTTTTTATTTTGGTTGCTTTTTGTAAAATTTTGCGGATTTGGGGAGAGCTTGCCCTGTTAAATTGCTCGCCTTTCAGGCGAGCACCCCGTTTTGACGGGGATTTAACAGGGTGAACACTACAGTTGGCGACCATTTGCAATAAACTAATCCCCAATGCCCCGCTCAAAGCCGCCGCACTCCCTCCGCCGGGAGCAGGTTTCTTCGCCCCTAAATCATCTAAAAATTTCTCTAAAGTTATTTTTTTCATTTCTTAATTAGTGCTAACACCTCCTGCCTTGTCTTCTCATTTTTCTTAAATGCCCCTCTTAAGGCGCTTGTAGTTACCAGTGTCCCCGGTTTTTTAATTCCGCGCATCACCATACACAGATGCTCGGCTTCGATTATTACCAATACCCCTTTGGGCTGTAATTTTTTTACTATTAAATCGGCTATTTGATTGGTCAACCTCTCCTGTATCTGGAGACGCTGAGACAAAAGAGATAAAACTCGCACAATCTTGCTCAATCCCACTACCTTATTATTGGCCGGAATATAGGCAATATGCGCCTTTCCCACAAAGGGGAGAATATGGTGTTCACAAATCGAGAAAAATGGAATATTCCTTAACAGAATTATCTCGTCATAACTCTCGGAAAATGTTTTTTTTAATTCCTGGGCGGCATCTTTTTCATAGCCCTGAAAAATCTCCGCACACATTCGGGCAACCCGTTCGGGCGTATCTTTAAGCCCTTCTCTTTTTGCATCCTCGCCAATGGCTTCTAAAAATATTCTTACCGCTTGCTCAATTTTCTTTTTATCCATCATTTTCCTATGCAGAACCGACTAAAAATTCTCTCCAAAATATCATCGCTTGCGGTCTCGCCACTAATCTCTCCCAGACAATCAATTGCCTCTTTTAGGTCCACGGCTAAAAATTCTTCGCTCAGCTTTTTTTCTATTCCCTGCTTAAAGTTTATCAGTGCCTGTTTTGCTTTTATCAAGCTTCCTTTCTGGCGGAGATTAGAAATTAGCACCTCGCTTGCTGAACTGCATACCTCTCCCTGCCAAACAGAATTAGTAATCGCCTTATCTAATAACGGCAAATTCCTTTCCTCGGTTGCCGAAATACTTACGAGCTCTGCTTCTAAATCTAAATCCTGGCAGAGCTTCCGGGGAGAAACTTTCTGGGGTAAATCAATTTTATTAATTATCACGAGCAACTTCTTACCCTTGATTTCTTTGGCAATCTGTTTATCTTCTTTGGCAATATCTGTAGAGCCATCAATTATAAATAGAATCAGGTCTGCTTTTTTTAAAGAATTCTGACTGCGGATAATCCCCTCTTTCTCTACAACGCCTTCGCTTTCCCTTATGCCGGCAGTATCTACAAGACAAAAAGGAATTCCCTTTAAGTCAATTATTTCTTCAACTGTGTCGCGGGTCGTTCCAGGCACTGGAGTTACAATGGCGCGGTCTTTTTTCAACAAAACATTAAAAATGCTTGACTTCCCCACATTCGGCTTGCCGCAGATGGCAGTCAGAATTCCCTTTCTCAAAATAATCCCTTGTTCTGCCTTCTCTAAGATTTTCTCAATCTTTGCCTTTGCTTTCTCTGTCTTTCTTAAAATCTCTTCCGGCGAAACAAAAGGGATATCCTCCTCGGGAAAATCTATTTCGGCCTCAATCTGCGTCCTTATATCCAACAAACTCTCTCTAATTTCTCTAATTTTAAGCGATAAATGTCCCTCTAATTGCCCTACTGCTGCCCTCAGACCGGCCTCGGTCTTTGCCTGAATAATGCTTAAAACCGCCTCGGCTTGAGAAAGGTCAATGCGTCCATTCAGAAATGCTCTTTTGGTGAACTCGCCGGGCTCGGCTAATCGCACTCCGTTTTCAATGACTAAATCTAAAATTTTCTTTAAAACAACAATCCCGCTGTGGCAGTTAATTTCAACAGTATCTTCTCGGGTATAACTCTGGCTTGCAAACATTACGCTTAACAGCACTTCATCAATTATTCTGCCTCGGGATTCTATGATATGTCCATAATGTAATTTATGACTTTCAAATCTAAATGGCTTTTTTTCTTGGGGAGAGCGAAAAATTTTATCGGCAACAAGAAAAGCTCTCTTGCCGCTTATGCGCACAATCCCAATCCCTCCCTCTCCTAAAGGAGTGGAGATAGCAGTAATGGTATTGTTCATACTTCAAAACCAAATACCAAATATCAAATATCAAAAACACATATTAAAAATGTAAAAATATTTTTTGTATTTTTGGTTTGTATATTTGATTTTTTATTTTTGATTTTTGATATTCTTTATCGCTTCTCCCGCTAAATAAAATGAGCCGCTGATTAAAATTAGGGTATTGGCTGAAGCACCTTTGTAGGCAAGATTTAAGGCCTCTTTTATATTTCTTGCTCCTTCTCCTTGCTCGCCGCTTCTTCTTCTTAACCCTTTTATTGTCTCACAGCGTCGGTTTTTAAAGCGGGTAAAGATTATCCTTTTGCAAGCGGGGAAAATAACCCTGCTCATTCCTTCAATATCCTTATCTCTGCAGGCGGAAAAGATGAGCACTATTTCAGCAGAGGGAAACCGTTTTTCTATCGCCTTTTTCAAAAATTCTGTCGCTGCGGGATTATGGGCTCCATCTAATAAAATTTGATATTTTTTATTTTGTTTAATGATTGAAATTTCTTCTAATCTTCCCGGCCAATATGCATTTCTAAGTCCTTGTTTTATAGCTCTTTGCGAAACTGGGAATTTTTCGCTTAATTTCTCCAAAACTTTAAGTGCTAAGAGGGCATTCTCCGGTTTTCTTAGCGACACATCCCGAGCCTCAAATAACTGAGCATCTTTCTCTTTACATCTCTTTTCAATTATCTTTCTAACCTCTTTCTTCTGCGGAGCAGAGACCACCTGCGCGCCTCTTTTGATTATCCCCACCTTTTCTTTAGCAATTTTAGTTAAGCTATTACCTAATTCCTGACAATGCTCAAGAGCAATAGGAGTGAGGACACAGAGCAAAGGGTTAACAACATTAGTGGCATCCAATCTTCCTCCCATTCCTGTCTCAATAATTGCTAAATCTACCTTTTGTTGAGCAAAATAGAGAAAAGCGGCAGCGGTGAGCGCTTCAAAAAAACTGAGTTTGTCTCTGTTTTTCCTTTCTATCTGAGCAATTCTGTCTATTGAATCGGCAAAATCCTTTCTGGAAATTATGTCCTTAAATAACCCCGTTGAGGAATTAAGCCAGGAGCCGCGAATCCTTTCTCTTGGACAGATTAAATGCGGAGAAGAAAAAAAACCGACTTTATAACCCTCTTCTTTTAATACCCTGAAAATAAAATTTCCTACTGTCCCCTTTCCATTGCTACCAGTAATATGGACGGACAAAAATTTTCTCTGCGGATTTCCTACTGCTTGCAAAAAATTTCTTATCCTCTTTAGGTTAAAACTACAAGTTCCTCTATTTTGCTCATAATTAGAAAGAGAATTGAGGTAGGTTATTGCCTGGGAGTAAAGCATAGTTGGTGCCGGAGAGAGGATTTGAACCTCCAAGGGTTACCCCACATGGTCCTAAACCATGCGTGTCTGCCAATTTCACCACTCCGGCATTCTGAATTACCCTATTCCCTGCTTCATAAATTGGAGCAAAATAGGGCCGGCAACAATTATCAAAACTACCGGCAAAATAAACAGCATTAACGGAATAAGCAGCTTTACCGGCGCCTGCAGGGCAAGTTTTTCTCCGCGTTGAAACCGCTGGAGTCGAACCTCCTGGGAAAGATTATGCAATGCCTCAGCAATGCTGGTACCCATTCGGTCGGCTTGAACTAATGTGCGCACGAAAGAAGAAACATCAGGTATGTCTATTCTCTCTCCCATATTCAACAAGGCCTCCCTGCGCGACCTACCAATTCTGGTTTCCTGCCACATTCGTCCCAACTCTTCAATGAAGGAATTGGGCTTACTTTCTCTCACTACCCGATTTACGGCTAACATAAAATCAAGCCCTGCCTCTACAGAAAGAGATAATAAATCCACAACATCCGGGAGGGCATGCCTAATCTCTCGCTGCCTATTTTGAATCTTATTCCTTAACCATAAATCGGGAAGGAAAAAGCCGATGACAAACGACAACATAAAATGTAGCGGGCTTATCCCTCTACTAATCAATAAATAAAACAGGCAGCAAAGAACGCTTGCTATCTCTTTTAAGGATAAAAATTGCTCAGCTGTGAATTCTGCACCTCCGCAAACCAATCTCCTTTGTAAACTTTCCTTTAGCCCGGGGAGATTTAAACGCTTATTCAAAGGAGCCAGAAAGTCCAAAACAACCTTGGCTTCCTTTTTTTCTTCTCCTTCGGAAATCAGACGCTGACGAATTCTTTGCTCACTGCGTTTGGGAAAGAAAGAAATCACCAAAATAAGAACCGCCGTAAAGATAAACAGTAAAGAGATGAAATAAATCATATTTCTATCCGACAGACTCTTCTGATTAAAACCACACCGATAATCTCAGAAATCAAGGCGTAAATCAGCATCGCCTGTCCAGCCGGCTCTTCAAGCATTGTCTGAACCAAAGAGGGATTAGTAACCGAAACAACTACGGCAAAGATAATCGGCAGGAACCCCATTAACATCCCTTGCATCTTTCCCTGAGAGGTCAAGGTATTTATGCGCCGCTCTAATTTATTCCTCTCTTTAATTGTATTCACAATCTGGGAAAAAACTATGGTCAAGTCCCCACCGCTCTGGCGGGCAATAAGCACTGCTCTTATTGTCAGAGACAATGCCTCACTGTTCATTCTGAGGACTAACTTCTGAAGAGATTTATCCAGAGGGACGCCTAATTTGTTTTCTATCAATATCAAACTAAACTCCTGGGAGATGGGAGGCGGAAGTTCCTCCACTAATACCTCTACTGCCTGCAGGAAACTCAACCCTCCTCTTAAAGAGCTGGAGAGAGAAGTCAATCCATCTACTAATTGAGATTCAAATTTCTTTAAGCGCCTCTTTTGAAAATTTTTAATGAATAGACCCGGCAAAATTACTCCAAACGCTACACAAATAAGGGCGATGAAAAAGCTATCGCTAATCAAAAAGCCGATTATTCCCAAAATAAAAGGGCTGAGAAAGGTAATGTAGACAAGGGTCGAAAGGGGCATCTTAATAAACATCTGCCCTAAATGGTTAGAGGTCTTTTTTATCCGTTGACTACTTTGATATTCCTTCAACCACTCTTCGACAGAAGGATAAAAGTAATAAGTCAAGAGGGCTATGACAAAAAAAAGAATGGAATGGCTTAATATTTTCAACATCGGTTTTTAAAGACAATATCTATCGGCACGCCCTTAAAATCAAATTCTTTTCTGAGCAGATTTTTTAAATAAACAGAATGATTAGCTTTGATGGAATTGGAGTCGTTTACAAAAACAAGAAACTTGGGTGGTTTTGTTTTTATCTGGGTAAGATAATAAACACGAGTACGGGGAAAAGAGATATTCAATTTATTCAACAAATTAGTTGCTATCCTCCGGCTATTATTATCGGCTATCTTAGCGATTAAATCAAGGGTTTGCTGGACATTTTCTCCTTTTAGGGCAGAAGTAAAAACAATGGGGACAAAATGCAGATACTTTATTCGCTGGCGGAGCATCTTTTCATATTCTTTAAAACAAGCGTCCTTGAACAGGTCCTTTTTATTTACAGCAATAATCCCTGCTTTATTCTGTTTAATAATGAAATTTAAAATCGTAATATCCTGCCTGCTTAAACCCTCTCGGATATCAATCAATAACAGGACGATTTCTGCCCTCGCGATAGCTTTGTAGGTTCTGAATAAACTATATAAGTCCAGCGTATCCTTGATTACTTTCTTTCTTCTTATGCCGGCAGTATCTAATAAAAGATAGTTCCTCCCGCCTTTTTTAAAAAGAATATCCACGCTATCACGGGTAGTCCCCGGCTGCTCATCTACAAGCACCCTTTCATCCCGCAGCAAAGAGTTTATAAAAGAGGATTTCCCTACATTGGGTTTGCCCACGATAGCAACATTGATCGTTTCTTCTTTAATCAGCGGAGATAAAATAGGAGGAAGTTTTTTAATTAAGCAATCGAGCAGTTCCCCTATTCCTAAACCATGAGCAGCAGAAACAGGAAAAAGTTCTTTAAACCCTAATTGGTAAAAGTTAACCGCCTCGTTCTTTAATCCCTCATTGTCTACTTTATTCACTACCAATATTACTTCTTTCTGTTTTCTTTTTAGATATAGAGACACGTCTTTATCCAGGGGGGTCAATCCTGTCCTAACATCAGTAACAAAAATAGCGAGCATGGCTTCTTCCACGGCAATATCTATTTGTTTCCTGACCAATATTTCTATTTTTTCCAGAGAAGGAAAATACTCCGGGGAAGCAATCAGACCACCTGTATCAATCAATTGGGCGCAATACCCCCGCCAGTACAAGTCAGCGTAAATCCTATCGCGGGTAACCCCGTCCTCTTTCTCAACGATAGATTTTCTCTGCTTTATCAAGCGATTAAATAAGCTTGACTTGCCTACATTTGGTCGTCCAACAATAGCAATCTTATCTTTCATTCAATAACCTACTCTCCCGCCAAATATATCCTAAACCTGAAACAATAGTGAGCAAACCGGCGCTGTTTGCTACTATCCTAAAGTAGGGAAATTTCAACAAGACCAAAACTATGGTGAACATCTGAAAAAAGGTAGTGAGCTTTCCTAATCTATTAGGACTCACTGTTTTTCTCCCGCTAATTATGTAAATAACAACAAATCCTAAGCCGATAATCAAATCGCGGCTAATTACAGTGATGGTAACCCACGATGGAATACGAAAAGGAAATCTGCCTATCGTAAGACAAAGAAAGATGGAATTGATAAGAAACTTATCGGCCAAGGGGTCTAAAAATCTGCCCAATTCTGTCCGTTGACCTCGCTTACGGGCTATATAGCCGTCAATAACATCTGTGAGAATCGCTACTAAAAAAAGAGAGAAAGCAATCCATCTTAGAATGTCGTTTTGGGGGGTATAATAAACAAGGGAAATGACAATAAAAGGAATTAATAAAATCCTTAAAACCGTAAGTTTATTAGGTAGATTTAGCATACATTCCTCTATCAAGTACTAATTTTTATATTTACTACCACACTTTGAGAGGCTCGGCTTGTGTCGCTAAGAAGCCGTTGCGCAGACTGAGCGGGCATGGTTTTGCCGAAGCGTAGCGAAGGCAAAGAGCGAAGCCGAGCACCGAGCAGCAATTTGCTCGCTGGGCAAATTGACTGCGTGCTTCGTGCGACCAAGCCGAGCCGAGCTCTGCTCATCATCGTAGAATTCTGAATCTCTTTGGCGGCCAGTAAATTAGAAATGCCCTTCCTGACAGATTCTTGCGAGGAACAAATCCCCAATAACGGCTATCTCTGCTTACTGCACTGTTATCTCCCAAGACAAAAAAACTCTTCTCGGGGACCTTTACAGCTACACCTTCTTTGGCGTATTTCCCGTAATTATAATAATAGAGCTTTCTCAGAATTTCATTGTCGCTGGACTCACCATTTATAAAAATATTGCCGTTATTAATCTCTACTGTTTCTCCTTCAGAGACAATCAGCCGCTTGATAAAATCCCTCTTTGGATTTAGAGGGTATTTGAATACAATTATATCACCTCGCTGGGGTTTTTTAAAGCGATAGAGTAATTTATTTACCAAAATGCGGTCGCCCTGCATCAGAGTAGGACGCATCGAGCCGGTAGGTATTTTAAATGCCTGGACAAAAAATGTGCGGATAAACATTGCCAGAACAAAGGCAATTAGAATCGATTCTACATACTCCCGGATTATTTGTTTAGTATTTTGATTCATATCTTCAGCACCGCCCGAAATGCTTCTTGAGGGATTTTCACTTCCCCTATCTGCTTCATCTTTTTTTTGCCGGCTTTCTGTTTCTCCCAGAGTTTTCTCTTGCGGGTAATATCGCCGCCATAGCATTTAGCGGTAACATTTTTCTTCAGTGGCTTTATAGTTGCCCGGGCAATAATCTGACTATCGATTGCCGCCTGAATAACTACCTCAAAGAGATGCTTGGGAATTACATTTTTTAATCTTTCTACTAAATTCAGGCCTCTCTGGCGGACTTTATCTCTGGGCACAACCAGAGATAAGGCATCGACCGGCTTGCCATTGATTAAAATAGACAACTTGACCAGCTCCCCTCTAAAATATCCCTTAAATTCATAATCAAAAGAGGCATAACCCTGGGTAATTGATTTTATTTTATCATAAAAATCAACAATAATCTCGGATAAAGGGAGATCGTAATTTAGCAATGACCGTCCTTCATCCAAATATTCCAGACCTTTATAAATCCCTCTCCGCTCCTGAGATAACTCCATTATCTTACCAATATAGGCCGCAGGGGTAATAATAAACCCTTTTATATAAGGTTCCTTAATCTCCTCTATCTCTACGGTGCAAGGAAACTCGCCGACATTGTTCACTTCTATCTCCTCTCCATTACTAATTTTGATTCTATAAGTGACATTGGCGGCAGTGCTGATTAGTTCCAGATTAAATTCTCGTTCTAATCTCTCCTGGATAATTTCCATATGCAGGAGCCCTAAGAAGCCGCAACGGAAACCCTGTCCAAAAGAAGGAGAAGAATCGGGTTGAAAGACGAATGAGCTATCATTCAATCGCAGTTTTTCTAATGCTTTTCGCAAAGATAGAAAATCGCCCTCTCGCACAGGATAGATTCCGCTAAATACCAAAGGAGAGGGTTGTTTAAATTCTGCTAAACCTAATTCTTCCTGCGAAAAAGCGGGTTCGCTAATCGTATCCCCTATCTTTACATCTTGCAGCTGGTGAATATTGGCGCTAAAAAATCCTACTTCCCCGCAGTTTAATTGCTCAACAGCCCGCGGGTGGGGGTCAAAGATACCCACCTTTTGCACCTGATGAACCTCATTAGTGGCTAAAAAGCGAATATCCCTGCCCGGCTTCAGGCAACCTCCGAAAATACGCACATAGACAATTACCCCCTGATAGGTATCAAATTTAGAATCAAAGATAAGGGCTTGCAAGGGCTTTAGGGCTTTGGGCGGCGGAATCCGCTCAATTACTGCCTCAAAGACCTTCTCAATTCCTCGGCCATGTTTGGCGCTTATTAGAAGAATTCCCTCGTCATCTATTTTTAATATACTCTTTATCTGTTCCTTTGTCCTCTCAATATCAGCGTTCTTTAGGTCAATTTTATTGATAATCGGGATAAGCACAAGATTATTTTGCTGGGCTAAATGCAGATTGGCAATTGTCTGCGCCTCCACCCCCTGGCTGGCGTCAACCAAAAGCAGCGCCCCTTCGCAGGCGGCTAAACTCTTAGAGACCTCATAGTTAAAATCTACATGGCCGGGGGTATCGATTAAATTCAGGATATATTCCTCGCCAGCGAATTTATAAACCAACCTCACTGCCCGCGCCTTTATCGTAATCCCCCGCTCGCGCTCCAGCTCCATATCGTCAAGAACCTGTTCTCTAAACTCGCGCTCGGAGATTGCTCCGGTCCGCTCCAAAAGGCGGTCGGCAAGCGTGGACTTGCCGTGGTCAATATGGGCAATAATAGAAAAATTGCGGATGTTTTTGTTCACAAAATAAAAACCCTTCTGCCCTCAAAGATATAGAGAGCAGAAGGGCAGGAATCACTGATTACACTGATGGTTTATCAGTGCTTTAGAAGACCACGCTTACCGAGCCGATTACTTCCTTTGCTACGCTATTGTTGCTGTCAGCAAAGGCAGTCCCGGGAATGAAATAAGCCCCTAACAAACCAAACTGGACATCCTCGGTGTAATTGTAAGCAAGTTTAAGGTCAAACTCATCACCCAAATCACTGTCAGATTCCATTGTGTAGGTGCGAGTGGTAAGATCGGTGCCCATAAATGCGCCAGCCGCATATTTCTCAGCCGCAGTAAAATGGAAGTAATTCAGTGATGCGGTCAATTTATCTGTTGGCTGAACACTTGCCTTGGCATTGATGATGTGGACATTGCTGGAAGCCAAACCAAGAGCGGCCACAATTTCACCGGCTACCTGGTCACCATACATTGGGTCCCACTGCTTACGGGTCCCAGTAGTGTCACCGGCTTTCTCTCCGGAAAGATAGGTGTACCAGAGACCTACACTCGGAGAATACTGATAATCAGGCATATCATAGTCAGCGCCCAACTGGACAGCATCTGCCGAAAGGTCGCGTCCGGCTGCATATTCTCCAAACTGATGCGCCAATTCAGCGTTTAAGACCAGATTCTCGATTGGAGTAATGTTCCCGCGCACACCTACAGTGTCAACTCTCTTAATAGGCGTTCCAGCAGCATTAGTTGCTCTTCTTTTACAGAAGTAGTAGGCCTCACCTACGGCGTCATACTCGGCAAATTGATAGCGGGCATTAATACCGTAAAGATCGGCGTCGCTGGAAGTAGAGCTAGTATCCTCATCTACCTTGGCCGTAAACACATCCAGGGTCAATGGTGAAAGGTCAAACACGGCTTTGATGGCATCAAATGCCTTGCGACTGCTCAGGTCATTAGCCGTAATTCCAGTCAAAACAGCAGAATTTGCATCGCCATCGCCGACAATCAGAAGATTACCATAGCGCAGTTCCTGACGACCGAGGGTCAATGTTAATGGCCAGTAACTGACTTCTTTCAGTGTAATGTAGGCAAGGTCTAAATTGATGTCGTCAGAAGAAGCACTATCCTTATCCCAATCCCGCTCATTAATAAATCTGACCGTTGCGGCTACATTATCGGTCAGGTCGGCATCTAATCTCACCCGCACTGTGGACATATAGAAACTCTTATCATCTTCTACGCCACTTACTGTTTTAGAATCTTGTTTTAGGTCATAATCAGTGCGATAGATGCCCCGGATAGTGATATCACCGCTGACCTTTACATTCTGCACCTCAGCGTTCGCCGGCATACTCAACAAACCTACAAGCAACACCGCTGCACAAAATACTCCTATTTTTCTCATCTTTTCCCTCCTTTCCTTCCTCGCCGTAGGCGAGAGCCTGAGCGAAGCGAAGGATAATCTTTTGTTTGTCCTTTCCTTACTTGCCACCCCGACGTATCGTCGGGCTAAACTTATTTTTTCTCTTCTCTTCTATTGAAAATAGAAAGCAGATGCCTACGGGACGCATCCCTTTCTACTAATAAGGATATTTTACCCTTTTTCTTTTTTTTGTCAAGAACTTTTTTTGAGATTGCTGAAAAATTCAGCAATCTCTGATTACAGCGATTAAAAACCGATTACACAGATTAAAAAAACTCATTGCTCTCTTTCTTCTTTTATTGGACCCGACTTAGGAGTTAAAAAGATAGTAAGCACTGTTCTGGTCATCATTGGTTTTAAGGTAATAATACAGCTTTCTCTGCTCTTCTCAAAATTAAGGATTATTTCATTATGCTCAACAATATTTATTAAACCCCAATTATACAAGGGCATCTGTTCTCTATAGAATTCAATAATTTTTTTAGCATTGGCCTTACCAACATATTTGAATAGCCCCATCCGTGTAAAGTCATTCTGAAAAACAAAGGATTCTTGTCTATTGAGTTTAAAACGGTAAGGAACAGGAAGGTCTTCAAATTTTAAATCCGAAGATACCTCTAATTTCTCTTCCTCGACTACCACTCCTAATTCTGCATCCCTTTGTCTATCCATTGTGGCACAACCACCATTGGCAAAGAGCAAAGAGCAAAGAGCAAAGAGCAAAGAGATCTTTTTTATCATTTTCCCTCCGCAGATAATTTTCCTTTAAAACCAGAAATAAGCATAGCAAAATTTATTTCTTTTGTCAAGCCCTGTTAAATAAAATCTTTGATTTTCTTTTGCTGAAAGCAAAAGATTTAACAGGGTCAAGTATATTTAATTTTTAGCAAGCAAAGCCCCTGGGGTGGTGCGGTCTCCCCGGCTTTTCTCCGCTCGCCGGCTCTTAAAACCTCTTTTATCCCCTTCGTAGACCTACTGGTTATTTTTCCTCGGTTTATATCAATCAGGGTGCCAACAATATTGCGCACCATTTTATACAGAAAGCCATCGGCTTCAATGGTGATAGTAATCAGTCCACAGTCCACAGTCCACAGTCCACAGTTATCATAACTAATTTTTTTCACAGAGATATTTTTTATTGTGCGGATGGTATCCTTTGCTCCTGAGCCGCTGGCGCAGAAAGAGCTAAAATTATGCCTCCCCAATAGATACTTTGCCTCCCTTTTGAGCAGTGCTATACTCAGTGGATAGGGATAAAAATATGTCCGCCGTTGTAAAAAAGGCGAAGGCAAAGGATTGTTTAGGATTGTATATCGATAGACCTTGCTCTTTGCTGAGTAACGGGCGTGAAATTTTTGAGCTACCTCTTCTGTCTTTTTGGCTACAATGTCATCAGGAAGCAAAGAATTTAACCCCCGCTGCAGAGAATCAATACTTAGAGGATTTTTTGTCTTAAAATTTGCTACCTGCTCCAGGGCATGCACCCCGGCATCCGTTCTCCCACTACCAATAAGAGTTATTTTTTCTTGAAGTATTTTCTCTAAATTTCTTTCAATCGTTTCTTGAATTGTTTTAACTGTTGACTGTCGACTGTTAACTGTTGACTGCCTTTGCCATCCCCCATAATTCGTCCCATCGTATTCAAGAGTCAACTTGATGTTGCGCATCCTAATTTTGGCATACTAATTCAGCGATTTGCACCGCATTCAGAGCTGCTCCCTTTCTCAGATTATCAGAGACGCACCAGAGCCAGAAACAATTCTTATTAAAATGGTCTTCGCGTAACCTTCCCACAAAGACCTCATCTCTGCCTTGGGCGTCTAACGCTAAAGGAAAATCTTGAGGATCTTTAAAAAATACAACCCCTTCTGATTCTCCCAGCACCTCTTCTATCTCCTTTAAACAAACACCCTTCTTTGTCCTAAAATAAATTGCTTCTGAATGCGAAACAAACACCGGAACCCTCACACAGGTAGAACTAATCTTAATAGAGGAGTCCTCAAAGAGCTTGTGAGTTTCATGGACCGTCTTCCATTCTTCAGTAGTGTAATTATATTCTCCGAAATCGCCTATTTGCGGAATGGCGTTGAAGGCTGATTTCTGCCTTCGCCCTGCGGGCTTCGGCGGACAATGCTTGCTCCGTATTGCTTCTTCTGTTTCCTCCCACAACTGCTCCACTGCCTTTTTCCCGGCCCCGGAAACCGCCTGGAAACTAGTAAGAATTATCTGCTCCAAACCAAATCTTTTATAAATCTCATTCAGAGCCACAACAAGCTGAATGGTGGTGCAATTGGGATTAGCAATTAGACCCTTGTGGCTTTTAACCGCCTGCGGATTTACCTCCGGAACAATCAGGGGAACATCCGAACGCAGGCGAAAATCGGCGCCGTTATCGATTACTATTGCTCCGCTTTTAATCGCCTGCTTAGCATATAAGACAGATGCTCCCTTCTCTCCCTCAGTGCCGGCAAAAAGAGCAATGTCGGTATCTTCAAAACTTTCTGGAGTAATTGTTTTGACGCTATAGGTTTGTCCATCAACATCTATATCGCGCGCACTGCGGGCAAAAACCTGCAATTCACCGAGAGGAAAGTTCCTCTGCTTCAAAACCCTCAGCATCTCAATCCCAACCATCCCTACACCAATCACCGCAACATTATATTTTTTCATTCCATCGCCTCAACCACCAAATCCCCCACTTCTTGGGTAGAATAACCCATCTTGCCGGCGGATAAGCTCTTTAGTTTCTGGGCGGTATGAATCACTCCCTCTTCCACCAATCGGGCGGCTTTCTTCTCATTTAAGAAATCAAGTAGCATCTGCAAGGCAGAGATTGCCGCCAGGGGATTGATGACATTTTTGCCGGTGTATTTAGGAGCCGAACCGCCAATCGGTTCAAACATTGAAACGCCATCGGGATTTATATTCCCGCCGGCGGCAATCCCCATTCCGCCTTGAATCATTGCCCCTAAATCAGTAATAATATCACCAAACATATTATCAGTAACAATTACATCAAACCACTCCGGACTCTTTATGAACCACATACAGACAGCGTCTACATGACTATAGTCGGTTTTAATATCCGCATACTCCTTTGCTATTTCGTCAAATGTCCTCTGCCATAAATCCCAGGCATAGGTAAGCACATTTGTCTTTCCGCAAAGGGTCAATTTTTTTCTCTTGTTGCGTTGGCGGCAAAACTCAAAGCCGTAGCGAATACACCTCTCTACCCCTTTGCGGGTATTTATTGATTCCTGAATAGCCGTTTCATCTTTTGTTCCCTTGTTGGAAAAACTCCCTTTGCCGCTGTAAAGCCCTTCGCTGTTTTCGCGCACGACCACAAAATCGATATCCTCGGGTGTTTTATTTTTTAAAGGGGTCTGGACACCGGGATATAATTTTACCGGGCGCAGATTGATATATTGATCCAGAGAAAATCTCAGTTTGAGCAAAACGCCCTGTTCTAATATTCCCGGCTTGACATCAGGATGACCCACTGCTCCTAAGTAGATAGCCGAGTATTTTTTTAATTCCTCAATATCCTTATCCTCCAAGAGCTTTCCGGTTTTTAGATAGCGCCCGCCGCTAAAATCAAATAACTTTGTCTGGTATTCAAAATTAGCGATTCTGCTCACTGCCTTGAGTACTTTTAATCCTTCTCTGATTACCTCGGGACCAGTTCCGTCACCAGGGATAACGGCAATTTTGTACATCATACCATCTCCATCAACCCGCCCTTATCAATTATATCCTGAATAAATTTCGGAAAAGAGGATGTTCCTATTTTTTTTATTATTTGCTCATCGTTTAGTTCGTCGGCATCAGCAATCTCTATTATCGGCAGGCCAATATTTATGCAATTCCGGAAAAAGATGCGCGCAAAACTCTTTGCTGCTACACAAGAAATGCCGCACCCTTTTATTGAGAGAGGGGCGTGTTCGCGCGAAGAACCGCAACCAAAATTCTCTCCGCCAACAATAATGTCCCCCTTTTTTACCTCTTTGGCGAATTCAGAACAAATATCCTCTAAACAATGCTGACTTAATTCCGCAACTGACGAAGTATTTAAATAACGGGCCGGAATTATGTCGTCGGTATTCAGATTATCGCCAAATCGCCAAATTTTTGGTTCTGTTCTCATAGGTTTTGCGTGTAGCGTGAAGCGTGTAGCGTGTGACTTATTTCCCTCTTATTCTTTTTTCAATCTCCTGAGCGACTTGTGGATTTTCTTCCAAGAATTTCCTCGTCTGTTCCTTCCCCTGACCAATTTTTTTCTCTGCGTAAGAAAACCAAGTCCCCGCTTTTTGAATAATTCCTCTTTCTAAACCGGCGTCAATAATTCCACCTTCATAAGAAATCCCTTTATTATACATAATATCAAATTCGGCAATCTTAAAAGGAGGAGCAACTTTGTTCTTTACTATTTTTGCCTTTACCCGGTTACCTACGATATTCTCACCTTCTTTGAGTTGGGCAATCCGCCGCAAATCAATGCGCACAGAGGCATAAAATTTCAGTGCCCTGCCTCCGGGAGTGGTCTCGGGATTGCCAAACATCACTCCAATCTTCATCCGAATTTGATTGATAAAGATAAGCGATGTTTTTGATTTGGAAATTGCCGCGGTAAGTTTTCTTAGTGCCTGGGACATTAATCTTGCCTGCAGACCGATATGGGTGTCGCCCATCCCTCCCTCAATCTCTACGCGCGGAACAAGAGCGGCTACCGAATCAATAACAATCACATCAACAGCATTGCTGCGGATTAGGGTCTCGGCAATCTCCAATGCCTGCTCGCCGGTATCGGGTTGAGAAATCAGTAAATCCTTGAGATTTACTCCCAGTTTTTGGGCATAAGCAGGATCCACGGCGTGCTCAGCATCAATAAATGCCGCTGTTCCTCCCCGCTTTTGGGCCTGGGCAACAACACTTAGACATAATGTTGTCTTTCCGCTGGATTCCGGACCAAATACCTCCATCACTCTCCCGCGTGGCGCCCCTCCTACGCCCAGGGCCAAATCTAAGGCCAAACTTCCCGTAGGAATAATCGGAATATCCAGTATTTTGCCCTCTCCTAATTTCATAATCGAGCCCTTGCCAAACTGCTTCTCAATCTGAGCAAGGGCTAAATCTAGAGCCCTCTGTTTATTCATCTGTTCATCTTTCTTCTCCATTTCTCCTCCTAGTCAACTTTGGCATTCTGCTATAATTTTCAATTACCAATTTTCAATTACCAATGAATTTTCAATTTTAGAATTTTCAATTGGAAATTAAATAAATGCCCGTCCTCCGCAGTAGCCTGCTACGGAGGATGGAAAAATTAACTGAAAATTAGAAATTGAAAACTGAAAATTACTTACTTGGTGCTTGTAATTTGTGATTTAAGAACTCTTCTTCTCTATTTCTCGAAACCTTTGCAGAAGTTTCTTTTGCTCGCTATTCAAATGCGTAGGCGTTTGGACAACTATCTTTATTATCTCATCTCCCTGTCCATATCCCTGTATGTCTTTAATCCCTTTTCCGCGCAGACGAAATATTTTATGGCTTTGCGTGCCCGGGGGAATCTTTATCTTCACCTTTCCTTTCAGTGTGGGCACTTCAATCTCTGCTCCTAAGGCGGCCTGGGAAAAACTAAGTGGAACCTCGCAAACTATATTATTCCCTTCACGTCTGAAAATTTTATGTGGCTGAACATAGATTAAGAGATATAAATCCCCTCTGCGGCCACCTTTAATCCCGGTTTCTCCTTCGCCAGCAACCCTTAATTGTGACTCATTTTGGACACCGGCGGGAATCTTGACCTTAATTTTGTGGGTATCCTGGATCCTCCCTTCTCCTCTACATTTAGAACAGGGAGTTTGAATAATGCTCCCTTCTCCCCGACAACGCGGGCAGGTGCGGGTAAGGTTAAAAAATCCCTGGGTTACTCGGACCTCTCCTCTCCCTCCGCAATCAGGACAGCTCACCCTCCTGGTGCCCGGCTCAATACCCTCCCCTTTGCATTCAGGGCAGGAATCATAACGCGAAAGATTTATTATCTTCTCGGTCCCAAAAGCCGCCTCTTCAAAAGAAATCTCTACGCTGTATTGCAGGTCTGAACCTCTTCTTTTGCCTGTTCCTTCTCTTCTCCCTCCAAAGATATTGCCAAAGAGATTATCAAAGATATCGCCAAAACCTGTCCCGGTAAATTCGCGGGCAAAGGTTTCAAAGCCGCTAAATCCGGTCTCAAATCCGCCGCCTACACCCGAATGTCCAAACTGGTCATAGGCGGCTCTCTTCTGCGAATCGCTCAAAACCTCATAGGACTCGGAGACCTCCTTAAACTTCTCTTCGGTTTCCTTGTGATTATGCGGATTTTTATCGGGATGATATTGGACAGCTAATTTTCGGTAGGCACGCTTTATCTCTTCCGCAGAGGCCTCTCTGCTTACCCCTAATACTTCATAATAGTCGCGCTTAGCCATTTTCCTCGCTTTGCTCGTCAGAAATCAAAAATCAAAGACCAAAAATCAAATACACATACTTAAAAATGTAAAAACTTAAAAGAATTAAGAAAAATTCAAGATATTTTTGTATATTTGGTTTGTGTTTTTGATATTTGATATTTGATATTTGATATTTATTGTTCCCATTCCCCCATCTTCCTGAATTTGTTATACCTTTTTTGCAGGAGTTCGTCTTTGGGGAGAGGAGAGAGTTCATTTAGATATCTATTTATCTTCTTACCAATTCTCACTGAGATCTCTTCGGAATTGCGGTGCGCTCCGCCAATCGGTTCGGGAATTATCTCATCAACAACCCCTAAGTCCAATAAATCCTTAGCCGTAAATTTTAAGGCATCAGCGGCTTGATCTGCTTTTGCCCTATCTCTCCACAGGATTGCCGCACAGCCCTCGGGAGAGATTACCGAGTAATAAGCATTCTCTAAAATGGCTATCTTATCGCCAATTCCAATTCCCAGAGCGCCCCCGCTCCCGCCTTCGCCAATAATAAATATAAGGATAGGCACAGCAATATTGAACATCTCTCTTAGATTGTTGGCAATCGCCTCGGCCTGTCCGCGTTCCTCGGCCTCTATTCCCGGGAAAGCCCCGGGCGTATCAATAAAGACAACTATCGGCAGCTCAAATCTCTCTGCTAATTTCATTATCCGCAATGCCTTGCGATACCCCTCCGGATTTGCACAGCCAAAATTATATCGCAAATTTTCTTTAGTATCTTTTCCCTTCTGATGCCCGATTAGCACCAGCCGTTTTTCTTTCAGCTTGGCCAAACCGGTTATAATCGCCGCATCATCGCCAAATTTGCGGTCGCCATGCAATTCAATAAAATCAGTAAACAGCAGATTTATATAGTCGGAGGTATGCGGACGCTGGGGATGGCGGGCGACCTGGGCTCTCTGCCAGGGGGTTAGATTGGCAAAAATCTTTTTGGTCGTCTGCTTTAATTTCCTCTCTAATTTATCTATCTCAGGTTCAATATCTCTTAAAGAGGGCTCTGCGGAAGCGCTGATGCTTTTCAAACGTTTAATCTCCTCTTCCAACTCTATTATCGGTTTCTCAAAATCTAACACGCCTCCACCTCTAAATTACTGTGCACATTCTGCACATCGTCGCAGTTCTCTAAATCCTCAATCAGGGCTAAAACCGGCTTTGCCTTTTCAGAGTCCAATTTTATGCGGTTATTGGGGATTAAACTTAGGCCGACAAAAGAGTATTTGATGTTGCTGTTTTTTATTACTTCTTTTATCTTTTCAAAATCCCTAACAGAAGTGATAATTCTATATTCTTCTTCAGAGCTTTGCTCCTCGCTGTTGACTGTTGACTGTTGACTGTTGACTGTTTCTATATCTTCAGCACCCGCTTCTATGACAAGAGTAAAAAGTTTATCCTCTTCTACCTCTTTTCTATCAATGATAATTAGTCCCTTCTTTTTAAACATATAGGTAACTGCACCGGCAGAGGCAAAATTTCCTCCTTTTTTGGAAAAGATATTTCTTATTTCGGCGGCGGTTCGGTTTTTATTGTCAGTAAGGCATTCTACTACTATTGCTATTCCTCCCGCGGCATAACCCTCATAGGTTACCTCTTCATAACGGACCCCGGGCAGTTCGCCGGTGCCCTTCTTGATTGCCCTTTCAATATTCGCTGAGGGCATATTCGCCTCTTTAGCCGCAGTAATTGCCTGACGCAGGCGGGGATTGGTCTTTTCGTCTCCGCCGCCATCGCGGGCGGCGACAGTGAGCTCGCGAATCAATTTGGTGAACAGCTTTCCCCGCTGGGCATCAACTAATGCCTTTTTATGCTTTATTCCTGCCCATTTAGAATGTCCGGACACAGCTCCTCGCTTTCCGCCTTCGCCCTACGGGCTTCGGCGGACAGGCACTCACTCGTCAGAAGTCAGACAACAGAAATCAGAAGACAGATTTTTTATTTTCTGTTTTCTGTCCTCTGTTTTCTGTCCTCTGTTTTTAACATTTTGGGTTGGGGTTAATTTTCTAAAACTCTAAAGAGACATCTTCTATTATTTGCTTTGCGTCTGTTCCTTTCTTTACTAAAGCATCTTTAATCATAGGAGCTACAATCAGAATCGCCGCAATAATAGCGGCAATGATTATCGCATACTCAATCATTGTCTGGCCTTTCTTTCCCCCAAATCTTTCGCATAATAACTTGCGCATCTTTACCCCCTTTTTTTATTCTATCTCCCCTTTCACCCTACCAACATACTCCTCCACCACCGGTGTGGGTTGACCCGGTTGACCTGATTCTATAAATATCGTCCAGAGCAAAATCGCTACTAAAGTAAATACCACAAAAACAATCGCATATTCAATAGCGGCTTGTCCACCGAAGCCCGCAGGGCGTAGGTGGGCTTGTCCGCCTTCGCTAAAGCTACGGCGGATAAATCCGCATGGAGAGAATTTAGACATTTTAATTAAGGACAACCGTCTTTGGTTAGCTCGCCTGTCTCATCTATATTTGGTTTACAATCATCTTTATATCTTCCGCTATTTCTTGTTGCTGTACAGTCAAATGTTGTTGCCGGAGTGCCAGTAGTAGTGCACTTATAATCTTTAAAATATTGTGCGGTCATTTCTACCTCTAAAATGGTATTGCAACCTCCAGCATCATTAAGAGCGCCACTGCAATCTATATACCCCGTAGTCGGATGGTCCAATTTATACATCTTCTCAGCCATATACATTATGTATAGATTTGCCTCGGCTTCGCGCATCTTTCCTTTTTCTATGGTCTTGGTGTATTGGGGAATACCAATACCAGCCAGGATACCCAAAATAATAATTGTTACCAACAGCTCCACTAAAGTAAACCCCGTTTTTTTCATTTCGCCTCCGTTTTTGCTGCCTGCAATACCTCCTCCACACTTATTCTCCGTAGGCACTCAAACCCCTTCTGGCAATTATGCGCCAGGCAGGGCGAACAATCGGGCGGATTGTGCAGAACAATATCATCTTTGCCGCGTGGGCCCCAGCGCTTCGGGCTCAGTCCGGGAAGGTTTCGGCCAAAGATTACCAGGCATCTTAAACCTACGGCAGTAGCAAGATGCACCGGTCCACTGTCAGTAGAGATAAGCAAAGAACATCTTTTAAATAAAGCCGCTAACTGCCCTAAATTGAGTTTACCGGTTAGATTAACAACCGGAACCTGCATCAATCTCTCCATTGTCTGACCCAATTTTTCTTCTTCCTTACTCCCTACAATTATAATTTTTACCCTGTTAAATCCAGCGGTGTTCGGTGTTCGGTGTTCGGTGTTCGGCCGATAACCGATAACCGATAACCGATAACCGAGTTTCGCAAACCTCTCTATCGGCCATCTCTTGGAAGGGCAACTGCTCCCGGGATGAATAGCAATCAACCGCTCCCCATCAACAAAATCCTCGTCTTCTTTCTTCACAAAAATAGAAAAATTTTTATCCTTTGTATCTGCCCCGATAGCCCGCACTAGATCTAAATTATATTCCAACTCGTGTTTTTCGCCTTTATATTTCTCGTCCTTTATTGCCTGATTCAGCAAAAATCCCCATTTGCGTTGATAACCTAAGCGATAAGTAATTCCGGCCAAAAAGGCAATTATATTCGACCTCTTTTTCGGATTTAAAACAACAGCTAAATCAAATTTCTTTTTCCTCAAATGGACAATAAATTTTAGCGTTCCCCAGAAACCGCTATCCTTTTTTTTATCATAAGTAA
>DAOWKH010000116.1 GCA_030639955.1 Candidatus Omnitrophota bacterium
TCTCTATTTCTTCTTTATTTCCATCTTTATCTATCTTCCATCCTTTAGTTACTGATCCACATCCACCATTAGGTATTGTCTCTCCTCCAATACACACCATCAAGCCAAATGCACCCCACTTCTCTGATTGACTTCCTATCGGGGTTATGATTGTGCGGATGGTTATTTCATCAGCAGAAGCGGGTAGAGGGTTGCGGGTTGAGGGTAACGGGCAAAAGACAGAGAATAGAAGAAATAAAAGAGCGGAAACCGCTAACCGAAAATTGTTTCTCATTTCACCTCCATATTCACCCACTTACACTTCGTAGGTGTAAGTAAGGTCTCAATACTTCCACTTCCGATGTGGAAGTAAGGTTTGTTTTAAAATTCTAATTCATGCCCAATAGGGCTGAAGTCCAAAAAAACTTTAGATAAACTCATAAATTTATTATAATTTTTTTCTTTGTTTATATAAAAATCTGCTAAAACCCCTCTAAACTTCAACAATTCTTTTAATCCATAGTTGTCTTTTCTAAGTTCCACAGTTAAATCAATCAATTCCAAAGTTCGCTTTAGACAAGTTTCGGTTGAAGAATAATCTTTTGCCTTAAGCCAATTCTTTGTCCGCGATAATTCAGCGGCAATATTTAAAATTTGTTTATCCCTGGGCAAATTCCGCCATTTTTCTAAACTTAATTCCATCCTGTTCACAAAACTTCTGGTAGCAATTTAAAGATTATATCTTTCATCTTTTCTTGCACAGAGGTATCCTGCACCTCTAAAGAATTATTCCCTGCCGAAGGCCTGATGTTAATCAAAGAACTATATTCTATCCTTTTCTCTTTTTTAGGGTAAAAATTACCACCCCATAAATCTTTTTGTGCAGAGCCGTCTTTTAATAATAAATCCTCTCCATCTGAATGCAGTTCGCCGCCTAAAGAGATTATTTCTCTTTTTAAGTCAACTACAAATTTAATCATATCTGAAAACGGATGACCCAGAAATTCCTCAATTTCCTTTTCGTTTATTTTGTTTTTAATAAGTTTCATTTACTCTTCGGATACGCCCCTAATATCTTTAGATAAATACACTTCTTATTTAACTCCGTCAGGACTTTCTTTACCTTTTTATCCTCAGAGTGCCCTTCTAAATCTACGAAGAAGTAATATTCCCAAGCTCTTTTTTTGGAAGGACGGGACTCTATCTTGGTAAGGTTAATTCCTTCCTTTTTGAATGGCAGAAGCATCTCATAGAGTGCCCCTGCTTTATCTTTTGTAGAGAAAACGATTGAGGTTTTATCCTCACCGGTTTTAGAGACCTCGTCTTTACCAATTACCAAAAAGCGAGTTATGTTATGCACACTATCCTGAATATCCTTTTTGACTATCTTTAGATTGTAAATCTGAGCGGCTAACTCATTAGCAATCGCCCCCGAATATTCTTCCCGAGCGGCAATCTCTGCTGCTTTGGTTGTGCTGGAGACCTCAATTAGCTCTACATTGGCTAAATTTCTATTTAGCCAACTGCGGCATTGCCCAAACACCTGGGGATTGGAGTAGACCTTTTTAATCTTGCTGAAGGGGGAGTTAGAAAGAAAACTGTGCGAAATTTCTAAAAAAATCTCTGAGCATATTTTTATATCAAAGTCTATAAACATATCCAGGGTGTAGTTCACCGCCCCCTCGATAGAGTTTTCAATAGGGACTACGCCATAAGCTGCCTCCCCTTTCTCTACGAGCTTAAATATACCCTCAATGCTTGAGCAGTCGGGATACTCTACAGAACTGCCGAATTTTTTTAAGGCGGCTAAATGGGTAAAGGTAGCCGCCGGTCCTAAATAGGCAATACGCATTTTCTTCTGGAGAGAGAGGGTTCCAGACATAATCTCACGGTAGATTGCCTTTATTGTTTTTTCCTTTAAGGGACCCTTATTTAGTTCAATAATCCGACGGTAGATATCCTCTTCTCTTTGGGGCGCATAAACAGAAATACCATCCTTGCTTTTTATCTCCCCAATCTGCAGAGCAACTTCTGTGCGTTGATTAAGAAGTTCTATTATCTTTTCATCCAATTTATTAATTTGCCCGCGAAGTTTATTGAGCATAATTTACTCCGTTTTTGGAAGGTCATTTAACGACCTTAAACCAAAATATTGCAAAAAATGTGAA
>DAOWKH010000106.1 GCA_030639955.1 Candidatus Omnitrophota bacterium
AATAGAGGTGCTGCAAGATGCTTGTAGCACAGATATTTTAGATAATAAAAAAGCGAAAGATTTAGGCTGGCAGCCGGAATACTCTCTAGAGAAAGGACTGAGAGAAATAATGAGTTATTAATTTTCAATTTTCAATTTCTAATTTCCAATCAATTTCCAATTCTTTAATTTCCAATTGAAAATTAATTAAATGCCCGTCCTCCGCAGTAGCAGGCTACTGCTACGGAGGATGGAAAAATTCAATGAATCCGCCAATTCGGCGGAGGTAATTGAAAATTTCAATAGCCAATGACTAAAATCAAAAACATCTTTGTTTTTCTTGCACTCTTGTGCTTTTGTGTTCCTGCACACTTTGCCTCTGCTGAATTGCCTTTTAAAAAAGGCGAGACCATCTCTTACCGAATTCAGTGGAAAGGGATGCGCATAGGTAGCGCCAAGCTAATCTTCGGAGATGAGATTATCCTGCAAACCAATACCTTAAATTTTAAGGATATAGAGAGGATTAAAGGGGATGCCGATTACTATCCATTGGAGGTCAGACGCGATATTCGTCTCTTTGGCAAATCAATCCAAATTTTAGAGAAGTATGACCAGAAAAAGAGAAGTGTAGAGATTTTGCGCAGGAGCTCAGGAAAGGCAAGCAGACAAATAATAAGTTCTGATGCCAAGATCCACCACCCTGTTTTGTTTATCTATTATTGCCGCAGCCAAGAGCTTAAGTTAGGAAAATCGTGGATGGTTAATCTTCCGTTGGTGGGGAAATACAGAATGGAGGTTACTAAATTAGAAAGAGTTAAGACCCCGGCCGGAAGATATCTCGCTTATCGTATTGAGAGTTTCCCCTCCAGGATTAGATTTTGGATAAGCGCTGATGAGAAAAGGTTGCCACTAAAGATAGAAAGGGATGATTCTTTTTTTGTCCGTTCTTCTTTTGTAATGACGGGATTTTCAGGAGGATAATGGAGTTCTCTTTAATCATTGCTTTTATCGGCACGCAGTTAGTTTTAGGCCGCAAGGTTGCTATTCCTTTAGGGATGGCCAGGGGGATGAGTTTTTATTTTGTGGTTATGCTCTCTTTTGGTTTAGACCTTGTTTTTGTTCCTCTGGTTTATTTTATCTATGGGACAGCGGCCTCTCGGATCAAGTTTATTGGCAGGATAAAGAGATTGCTTATTATTAAACAAGAGAGAGGCGAGCATAGCAAGGTCTTTAAATGGCTCAAGCGGCTGGGAAAGACAGGCGTAGCTTTAGCCCCGGCCATCCCCTTTACCGGCGGGATAAATCTATCAATTCCTTTAGCTCATATGCTTAATCTGAGACCAAGGGACGGTTTTTTGCTTATTTCTCTGGGCAATTTTTTAGGTTGTTTGCTTATTGCCTTAGCCGCAGAAGGGATAATTGCGATGTTTGTGTAAACCCTGTTAAATAATTCGCCTCGGCGAATTCCCGCTTTGCGGGATTTAACAGGGTAAATTCATGGCATGCAATCCAAATTAAAACAAGTCCGCTATTTCTTTGGTCGGGTGATGCTGAAGATTGTTTCCTTGATTGCCCTTTTGCCGCCTAAGATAGGGCTTAATTTTGCTCGGATAATCGGGAAGCTCGCTTATTTAATCTTCCGAAAAAAGCGTCAGATTGCCTTGGAAAATCTTGAATTGGCCTTTGGAACAGAGAAGAACGCACAGGAATTAAAAAAAATTACCTGCCGTGGCAGTCAAGAAATGTGCCGTTGCGGCATTGAGGCATTTCAATTTTTGCGTTCTTCTTCCAAAATTAAGATAAAAATAAACGGAAGGGAAAATTTAGATGCCGCTCTTTGTGAGGGAAAGGGAGTAATTTTAATCAGCGCCCATTTTGGCAATTTCCCCTTGATGATAGCAACACTTGCCAGCCATGGATATAGAGTAAGCACGTTAATGCGTTCGATGCGCGATTTGAAAGCCGAGGAGTTCTTCTGCGAAGTTCGCCAGAAACTGAATATCCGTTCTATTATGGTGCAACCTCGCTGGGCCAGCGTTCAAAAATGCCTGACTGCCTTGCGCAATAACGAAATTTTAGTTATTCCGATTGACCAACATGCCGGAGCAGGAGGTGTGTTTGTAGATTTCTTTGGTAAACCGGCGGCTACGCCAGGCGGACCGGTTATCTTTGCCTTACGTAGCGGCGCCCCGATTCTGCCGGTTTTTATATTACGCGAAGGTGAAGAGCAGAAGATAATTATTGAACCAGCCGTAGAATTATGTTCTGGCAATGATAAAGAAGAGATAGCTGAAAAGACAATGGCCAAGCTTACCAAGATTGTAGAGTCCTATGTCCGGGAGCATCCTGAGCAGTGGAATTGGATGCATAAGCGGTGGAAATGATAGAGGAAAAGCAAAAAATCAGAAAGGGGATTTTGGAGAAGCTGAGGAATCAATCAGCGAAAGAGAGAGAAAAGAAGAGTGAGATAATAAGAGAGAAGGTGTTTGCTCTTACTCAATTTCAGAAGGCGGAAAGAATCGGTTTTTACGCCTCTAAGGAAGAGGAGGTAGATACCTGGAAAATAATGCGAGAGGTGTCGCTTTTCAAGAAGATTGCTCTACCTTCTGTCGTAAAAGAAAAATTAGTTTTCTCTTATCTGCGAAATTTAGACGAGCTAAAAAGAGGGGTTTATGGGATTTATGAGCCAAAGAACCCCTTAAATGTTACAAATTTAGATGATTTAGATTTGATTATTGTTCCCGGGGTTGCCTTTGACCTTTTGAATAATCGCCTCGGGCGAGGGATAGGGTATTATGACCAGTTGTTAAAAAAAGCGGGTTTGATTTTCAAATTAGGATTGGGATTTGATTTTCAGATTGTAGAGCGGCTTCCGGTAGATAGCAATGATGTTGCAATGGATAAGGTAATCACGGATTAAAACCAAAGACCAAAAATAAAAAATCAAAAACACACACTTAAAAATGTAAAAATTTAAAAGATAAAAATAATTCAAGATATTTTTGTATATTTGCTTTGTGTATTTGATATTTGGTATTTGATTTTTGGTTTTTAAAAGGAGTTATGATGAACAATATAATAATTTTAAGTGCAATTTTAGCAATTTTTCTTTCTTTTCTTTGGGGTTATTTTGCAAGGAAACTCATCGGCGAAAGGAAGGTTAAACGCACTGAGTTGAGGGTTAAGGAGATGCTTGAGGAGGCCCAAAAGCAGATTGAAGCAGGAAAACAGAAGATAAAGTTAGAGGCGAAAGAGCGGATGTATAAAGTGCGCTCTCAATTTGAACACGAAACAAAGGAACGCCGCTATGAGTTGTTAAATTTAGAAAAAAGATTGAGCCAAAAAGAGATAAATTTAGAGAGAAAAATTGAACTCGGGGAGAGGAAAGACCGTGAGTTGCGTCAGCGCAGTGGGCAGCTCGCTTTGCAGGAAAGAGGTCTCCAGCAAAGAAAAAGAGAATTAAGTGATTTGCTCGCCGAGGAAAAAGAAAGGTTGCATCAGATTTCTAATCTGAGTAAGGAAGAGGCCAAGAACATTCTGCTCAGCCGCATACAGAAAGATATTGAACAAGAGAAGAATGTTCTACTCAAGAGAGCGGAAGAAGAGATTAAACGGAATAGCGAACAAAAAGCCAAAGAGATTCTAAGTTTGGCGATGCACAAATGCGCCTCTGAGTATTCCACCGAAGCCACGGTCTCTGTGGTTAGCTTACCTAATGATGAAATGAAAGGAAGGATAATTGGCCGCGAGGGGAGGAATATTCGCGCTCTGGAAATGGCTACGGGCATAGATGTAATTGTTGATGATACGCCCGAGGCGGTTGTCCTTTCCGGATTTGATGCTATTCGGCGAGAGATAGCCCGCATTACCTTGGAAAGGTTAACTGCCGATGGGAGAATTCATCCTGCTCGCATTGAAGAAATAGTTGCCAAGGTGAAACAGGAGATGCAGCAGACTATTTATAAACATGGAGAGGAGGCTGCTTTCGAGGTTGGTGTGCAGGGTCTGCATCCGGAGGAGATTAAGCTGTTAGGAAAATTAAGATACCGCACAAGTTATGGTCAGAATGTTCTTCAGCATTCATTAGAGGTTGCTCTTTTGATGGGAGCAATGGCTGCGGAGTTAAAAGAAAATGTTCGATTAGCAAAACGCA
>DAOWKH010000119.1 GCA_030639955.1 Candidatus Omnitrophota bacterium
CTGTCCCCCAATTGTTTGCCGGTTCCTGCCAATAGATACCTGACCATTTCTTTCTCTGCGTCATCTTTGCTGTGTAAGTAATCTTGATACAGGTTTCTCCTGAATGGGGATTCTCTAACCAATTTTCATCAAGAGCAATATCGCCATGGTCACCCATCCAGCCAGAGGGGATGAAGTGGTCATCTTTAGAGGTATATTCGGTATAGACAAAAAATGGCTCAAATTTTTCTTTCCTTTTGACAATCACTAAACTATTGGCTACCAGAGAATCTGTAATCACCTTTACTACTCCTTCGCCCTCAGCAGTTGCCTTAAATAGCCCCTGATTAGATATCTCTCCGATATCTCCCTGCACCGACCATTTAGGAGCTACAGAAACAATATTCCCTTGCTTATCTTTCGCAGAAACAGTAAACGCCTTCTCTTCTCTCACTGTTAATTCAGCTGAAGAAGGAGAAATAGACAAAACAACTGCCTGCGGCTTTTCCATTTTATGCTCTTTTTCTTGAACTGCACAAGAGCAAAAAAGAAAAATACAGAATAAAGACAAAAATATCTTTTTCATAGAGCTCCTCTACTCGAATTTTATATCATCCAGATATATTGTGCATCCTACAGGATTATTTCGCATAGAAGCCACCCAACAAAATCCGCCGGAAATATAAGATAAATCCTTGTCTTCTAAATCAATACTGTAGGGCGTCCATTCATTTGTTAGGGTAATTCTTCCGCTGGAGGCAGCTGGCTGAACAGAATCGGCGTATTTGCCGGTAATTCCACCTACCTTAAACTCGGCTTTCTCACCACCTTCCTCTCCTCTCGCCCAGAAGGTCAGTTTAGTTGCTCCGCTCAAGTCAAACCCAGCATCTATTGTTCCCCAGTTGTTAGCTGGCTCCTGCCAGTAGATACCTGCCCAGCGATTTCCCCGAGTTACTTCTGCCGAGTAGTTAATCTTGATGCAGGTCTCTCCTGAATGGGGATTGTCGCGATAATTCTCATCAAGGGTAATATCGCCATGGTCGCCCATCCAGCCAGAGGGAATAAAGTGATTATCCGAAGAAGAAATATCTGTATAAACCGGGAATTGGTAAGTGCTTATCTCCCATCCCTCTTCATCCCATTCCTCTTGAGCAAATACCTCTCCATTTAACGCAACACCGCCGAAAATCAACGCGATAAACAATAAACTCAATGCTATTTTTCTCATTTTACACCTCCATTTTTTCAGAATTAAGGATTAAGACGCTCACTTCGCTCGCTCTAAGAATTAAGTTTTTTTGCTTAATTCTTACTACTTAATTCTTAATCCTTTTTTTGATATTTGATTTTTGATTTTTGATATTTCTTATCACCTCCTCCACATCTTTTGATAAAATTCATAGACCTCTCTTAACTGCCGTAGATAAGGGCTTTCAGTGCCATCTCCCTGCCCACAAATTCCTAACCATTCCTCGTACATCCAACCATCGGGAAAAGGACCGGCAAAATTGCGGTTGGTATTATGCACAGATGGATTATAGGACTTCCACCACTCGTCCAGCCACTCAAATACTACTCCACCTAAACTATTTCCTGCTCCTTTTGAAAAAGCAGCGTTATTTCTGATATCTTCCCAGCAACCCTGATGATACTCTGCCTGCTTTTCCTCGGCAATCTCTTTGTTTTTTCCCTGCATATACGCCGGACAGCCGTATTCGCTAATAAAAACCGGTTTATCAAAATCCTTGATATCCTCCCACAACCCTCCAAAGCCATAATTTCCCCGGTAGGTATTGCAGCCGAAGATATCTACCTCTGGACAACTCTGGGCAAAGATATCTAAAAACAGGGTATCTCCGTTGCAGATAGCTACCGGATGCTCGAGGTCAAGTTGGTGGATAAGTTCAGCTGCCTGATTGACAAATCTATAAAAGGCCTCTGGGTCTTCTTTGGCATTATTGGCAATCCCGTAATTATTCTCATTGCCTAAAAGCCAAAACAGGATATAAGGTTCGTCTTTAAATTCTCCCACCATCTTTCGGACACTCTCAAGCATCTTCCTTTGCTGTTGATGATTGCTGTAATCTGTCCCCTTATACCAATCTGCTCCTGAGCCAATAGTATAAGCCCCTAAGAAATCGCCGATTATTGTCATTATACCATATTTTTTATACAAATCCATAAGTAATTCCTTATTCAGAGGATAGGGATGATGATAGATTCTGATTGTGTTTACTCCCATCTCTTGCATCAATCTGAAATCACCAAGCGCCTGTTCATCTTCATCCTTTTTATTATTTCTATTCTTATCCACCCAGGCATCATAAGGAGCATCGGCTAAGCCATTTTTATTACCATCCTCCTCCATCCAATTTTCCAAACTTCCATCATCCGGGCTCTGCCCAATCTTTGTCGGCGAATAATTCATCCCTTGAATAAAATAGGGCTTGCCCTCTACCAATAACTGCCAGTCCTTATTTTCATATTGCACCAATTTCACATGCTCCCCTCCAATAGCTTTTCTAATCTTTGCCTGCTGTTTCTGTTTTAAACTAATTATTTGACTATTGACTGTTGACTGTTGACTGTTGACTTGCAATTTCCCCGGCTCTACCACAAAAATATCGTTATCTATATCGTTATCAAAACCGCCGATAATCTTTATCCTTGCTCCTTTTAACTCTACATTCAACTCTGGATGCCGGCGACAAAGATATTTAACCTTATAAATCGCTACCTGGCCCGGATACCAAGGGGTTTGCCAATAAGTCCAACCAACACTGCGCGGGAAATGCACTACAATTGCATAATATGTCTTTATCGCTTCTTTAAATAGACCGGCCTTTTCCAAAGCCATTGCTGTGTAGAATAGACGCACGCCCGGCTCTTCACCAATTGATGCCCATTTATAAAAATTGGCTACAAAATCATCGCTATTTACAAAATCCCATTGGTTTCCTTTTAGTCCTCCTTTTTTTTCTAACTTCTCAAAAACAGGGTCAAAGAATACTGAATTATCAGGATAAACACCCTCACCCACTGCTTTGCTCAATCCCTTTTTATCCTTTATCTCATATTTATATTTGTCTGTCCCACGGTTTAAAAAAGCGCCGTATTTTTCATAGCCAACCGGAAACTCCGTCCCCGGAAAGGCAAGAGTCATCTTTCTCGGTTCTCGGTTCTCGGTTCTCGGTTCTCGGGTTTTATCTTCTGTTTTTTCTGTAGACTGTAAACTGTTAACTGTTAACTGTAGTTCCTTCTCCGCTTCCTCGGCTACTCTCCAGAACCAACCCTTGGGGTCCCACCATTGGCTGAAGCCAAACTGATTGATCGCCACCAAAAATTTCTCTTTCGCTTTTTCTTTCTCGCCCTGTTCTAAAAAGACCTTTCCCTGAATAAAATAAGCCACCCCTACGCAGTTTAGAATATCATAAGGGCTTTCTACTTGGGAAGGAGGAAAAGAAGAGAGGGAGGTTTGTTGTTTAGCCGCCTCTTCGCCAAATTTAGCAATACATTCATCTGTCAATTTTAAAACCTTTTCAAATTCTTTCTTGCTTAAACTACCCCAAGCATTAAAAATAAGCTCCTTGGGATTCTCCTCAGCTATCTTACTTGCACCCTTACTTGCACTTACGACCCGCAAGTGGGTATCCTGAGCTACCGCTAATGTGGACATAGCAAACAAGCAAAGAGAAATTACAATTGCCTTTTTGACTGTTGACTGTTTTTTCATCATCCTTTCACCGCCCCGGCAGTGAGGCCTTTAACGATATGCTTCTGCATAAATATATAAATCAGAAGAATGGGAATTATTGTGATAGTCGCTCCGGCCATTAAGAGATGATATTGGGTAACAAACTCACCCTGAAAGGTAGCTAATCCCACCTGTAAAGGCATAAACTTCACATCATCAAAAAGAATAAGAGCCAGGATATATTCATTCCAGACATTTAGTGAGTTGAAGATTATAATTACTGCAAGGGCGGGCCTGGCCAGAGGAAGCGCCACATTCCACCAGATGCCCAGTTTACTACAGCCATCGATGCGCGCAGCATCTTCCAAATCTTTGGGCATTTTGTCAAAGAAGGTTTTTAAAAGAAAAATGCTTAAAGATAAACCAACATTAATCATACAAAGGATATATCCGTGAGGAGTATTTAACAGGTGAAGTTTTTTCATCACTATATACAGAGGAACAAAACTTCCCGGAAGGGGAATCATCATCGCTATTAAAAACATATAAAAGAAAAAGTTTTTCCCGGGAAATTGTAAGCGCGAAAAGGCATAGGCCGCCAGAGAAGAAACCAAAACTATCCCCAGCACTACACTAACTGTATAAATCACGCTATTAAAAAAATAAACCCCGAAATTGCCCTCGGTCCAGGCCTGACAGTAATTCTGCCAGTGCATAACCCTGGGAATCAGCGACATATCGGAAAAGACCGTAGATTGGGTTTTTAGACTGGAGCCAAACATCCAAAGAAGAGGAAGCAAACAACTCAAAACTACCAAAAGCAAGAATAGATTAAGCAAACCCCTGCTGCTGAAATTTCTGATTTTGTAATTTAAACTTCTACCATCCATTTTTTTAAATCTCTCTACTCTCTACTCTTTGCTCTCTACTCTAAATCAGGCCTGCTTCATTCTCTTGGAAAAACGAATCTGCATAAAGGAAAGAGTTATAAGTATTAAACCAAAAATAATCCCCTGGGCGCAGGCAAAACCAAAACGTGGCGGTTGAACGCTGCGCATAAAATA
>DAOWKH010000025.1 GCA_030639955.1 Candidatus Omnitrophota bacterium
AAAGTGAAATAACTCCGCTTACTTTTTTGGCTCAAGTTGTAACTTCAGAGAAGATTTTAGAGGATAAACTGGATATTTTAAAAAGAAGGCAAGAACCTCGTGACTTATTTGATATCTGGTTTATTTCCCAACGACTTGAAAAAGATATCAAAATTCCTTTTGAGAAATTTAAAGCAAAAAATCTAAAAAGAGAACTCCACAAATTTCTGCCAAAGCCTTGGTGGAAAATAATTAATCAATGGAAAAAAGAAGGCAAACTCAAATAGATATCTTCAAAAAATTAAAAGATTTAGGAAAATCCTATTTTACCATTGCTGATTTTGAAAAGATTCTAAATCAAAAAAGAGAAAGTTTGTATGTAACCTTAAATAGATTGGTCAAAACCGGACTTTTAAGGAGAATGAGAAGGGGAGTATATGAACTGATTTTTGCCGAAAACCGAATAGAAGAGATTGCTAATCAACTATATTTCCCCTCTTGCATTTCTTTTGAAAGCGCTCTTTCAAAATACGGGATAATGAGCCAGATTCCTTATACTCTGACTTTTGCCACTTTTAAAAAATCAAAAAAAATAATTTTGTCAGGGAGAGAAATTGAATATAGACAAATTAAAAAAGAATTATTCTTTGGCTATAAACTGCAAAATAAAGTTTTAATCGCCGAACCCGAAAAAGCTCTTTTGGATCAAATTTATCTATTTTCTCTTGGCAAGGCATCGGTAAATTTTGAAGAGTGGGATTTTAGCAAATTAAAAAAAAGTGAGTTCTTGAAATTTCTAAAGCCCTATCCTAAGAAAACAAAAGAAATTATAAAATCAATTCTTCCTAAGTTTTAACGCAGAGTTTTGCTATCCCACTGCACTTTCTTTCACATAAATCTCAAAATAGTTATTGGAGATCCAGAGTTTCCTGCCGTTGTCAACCAATATGGCTTTACACACCTTTCTTCAGGGTATAAAAGTCCGTAGATACTAAGTAATCGGGGCATAGATTTTAATTTATTTTTTTAAAAAATCGTAGTATAATATAACCTAATACGATTCATAGGTTAAAACAGTTAACAAATCGCTGGAGTCGGATCACATCCGCCGCTAAAAAATAATCTCCGGCCTCAATAAGTTCTATAAATAAAATAAATGCTTAATAAGATTTTCGAAGAAGGTAGGCATGAGCGGAGTTGGCAGATATGCTCATAGTGAGAATTACCAAAAAGAAGTAATGTTAGATTTTAAAACAAACACTTGACATATTATCTTACATATGATATACTTAAATTGATACTAAAAGACATTCTGTGTCAAATGGAAAGTCTCAAATGAAAGTAATTTCTGCTAACTATGCTTTTATCCTCAGTTCACCTTCGGTGGACTTCGGCTCTCGCCTACGGCGAGTGATGAAAGGGGGTGTTAAAGATGGATATTTTTTATAAAAAACTCTTAAAGAAGATTAAGGCAATTAGAGAAAAATTAGGTCTTTCTCAAAAGACTCTTGCTAAAAGGCTGGGTATCAGTAGGGTCGCAATTTCTCAGATAGAGAACGGTGATAGAAAAATCAGCGCTGAGGAGATTGCAAAATTGTCCAAGATTTTCAATGTGCCGACAGATGCACTTCTTAATTTGGATAAAGATATTGAAGTAATTTTTGAGAAAGGTATTGGACAAAAGCCAAAGAAAAAAACTGACATAAGGATAAGCGTTCCGCAAAAAAACCTTGAGAAATTTAAAGAGGTATTACTTTATATTTTAAGTAAAGTCGGCTCAAAACCAAATGTTGGAGAGTCTGTTTTGTATAAACTTCTTTATTTCATTGATTTTAACTACTATGAAAAATATGAAGAACAGCTAATTGGAGCAACGTATATAAAAAATCATTATGGACCCACACCCACAGAGTTTGTCAAAATAGTTGATGAAATGGAAAAGAAAAAGCAACTGGTAAGAGTAAAGGATAAATATTTTCAGTATCCCCAACGCAAATACCTCCCTTTAGTGCAACCCGATTTATCCAAATTAAAAGCCACTGAATTAAAAATAATCAATGACGTATTAGAGAAGCTTTCTGATATGAATGCAGCTGAAATTAGTGAATATTCTCATAAAGATATTCCTTGGTTGGCTACAGATAATGGCCAGATAATAGATTATGAGTCTGTTTTTTATCGAGAGTTTCCATATTCAGTAAGGACATACAGTGACGAAGATTTTTCATGATATACGATACCTCCCTGAATTTACACGGGATCTAAAAGGACTTTTAAAGAAATATTCAACACTTGAAACTGACATAGACACATTTATCAATACAGTATTAAAAGTTTACCATAAAGAAAAAATTCCTGTTAGCGCTGTTGTGCAAATTTCGAGTCTTGGTATTGTCTCGCCTTTAATATATAAAGTTCGGAAGTTTACATGTAAGTCATTAAAAGGTAAAGGCGCAGCAAGCGGAATAAGGATAATTTATACTTACTACGAAAAAGAGGACATTATCGAATTCATAGAGATTTATTATAAAGGTGATAAAGAAAATGAAGATAGAAAGAGAATATTAGAGTATTATAAAAATAAAGGGAAATAGGGGGCAAAAAATGGAGATAAAAATACAAAAATTAAATCAGGAGCAGCTTAAGAAGATGGGTGTGTTTGATTGGCCGATATGGGAGAAAGAGGTTTCGCGCTTTGATTGGCATTATGATAATACAGAGGAATGCTATCTTCTTGAGGGTTGTGTTATAGCGGAGACCAAAGAGGGCGGAAGTGTGAGTTTTGCTAAAGGAGATTTTGTTACTTTCCCAAAAGGATTATCCTGCACCTGGGACATAAAAGAAGCTGTGAAGAAACACTATAATTTTAAGTAATTTTCATTCCAAACCCACACAAGATGTCTTATTTCTCAACTTTGGCAAAAGTAGCAAATTGAAGAGGGATTTTAGCGTTAAGAAAAAACCACGAGAGCGAGGAATGCAAAAATCTCTACCTTCCCCCCAATCCTCTTAAAAACCCGATTACCTTCTCTCCCCATCCTTTCTTAACCACCTCTTGTTCCGAAGTCAGGATTTTATACAGCGGCTCTATATCTATGTAATCCTCGGCGAGTTTCTTGAGGGCTGTAATTTTCTTGCTATCCTTGCTGGTTATCTTTGTGCGTAAGCTGTATATCTGGGAGGCGAGCCCGTAGATATCCTCATCTACGAGCAATACCGGGATATCTACAGAGGCAAGGATGTCGGTTATGCCTTGCGAAAGCCCCCGGCTTCCCGAGAGCAATACGCCGACTAAATTATGGGCATTCCCTATATTTTTAAAGTAGGCGGTAAATACTGCCAGTAAAAGATCTATGCGGTCGCTGGATGTAATCAGCAAAGTTTGCTGGCGAATATCTCGGAGCAGTTCCAGCATTGTTTCCGGTTCCATTGTGCCCACTATTATCCTTTCTATATTTTTATCTAAACGCCCTTTCCCACTGAGTATATTTGCTCCGGTTTGTTGGGCAATCAACCAGAGGGGGGGATTGGAAAGAAGGGAACGGTAAGGGAGAAGGCCGAACAGGGGGATGCCTTTTGTGTTGAGGTATCGCTTCAGGAAAGGGGAAATCTTCTCGTATTTCTCATTCAATATCTTGTTGATTATCACCCCGATTACTTTACAGCCCTTCTGCTCAAAAAAACTTTTATTCAGGGTTATCTCATCAATGCTCTGTCCAATGCCTCCGCCGCAGAGCAAAAGCACATCTGCCCCTAAGAGTTTAGCCACCTCGGCATTGGACAGATTTATTACCGAACCTACCCCGGCGTGGCCTGTGCCTTCGATTATCACCAAATCGCTTTCTTTTGCCAATCCTTCGTAGTTACGGCGTATCTTTTTGACAAAACCTCTTCCTATCTCTCCTTTGATATATTTTTCGGTAAAGCCCCTTTCGATTATCAGCGGACTCATATCCTCTATGGGATGAGGAAGGGCAAAGGTTTCTTTGATTAAAAGGGCGTCTTCGCCTACTTTAGTTTCGGGAAGTTGAACATATCTCTGGGCAAGGGGTTTGATAAAGGCAATCTTCTTAAATTTTTTGCTTAGTAAATGAATCAGCCCCAGAGAAATAGAGGTCTTTCCAATATCCCGTCTGGTAGAGGCGATGAATAGGGATTTAGCCATAGTTTCACCACTGATTACACTGATGAATTATCAGTGACATCAGTGTTTAGTATCAGTGACATCAGTGATAGATATTTCTCGCTCGTTTTCCCAATTATCTCGACCGGCAACTCAGGAGCAGGCGGAGTTTTATTCCAATTTAAACCTTCAAGATAATCCCTGACAAACTGCTTGTCAAAACTCGCTTGACTTCTGCCCGCAGAGTACTCATCCTTGGGCCAGAACCTTGAGGAGTCGGGGGTGAACAATTCGTCAATAAGGATGATTTCGCCTTTATAGAAACCAAACTCAAACTTTGTATCGGCGATGATTATACCCTTATTTTCCGCATATTCACTCGCTTTTTTATACAGGGCAATACTTATCTCTTTTAGTTTGCTGGTAACATCTTTGCCAATTTCTTTTTCAATATACTCCTGGCTTACATTCATATCGTGACCTGTATCCTCTTTTGTTGCCGGAGTAAAAATTGGTTCGGGTAGTTTATCAGATTGTTTAAG
>DAOWKH010000129.1 GCA_030639955.1 Candidatus Omnitrophota bacterium
CAATTTTCAATTTCTAATTTCCAATCAATTTCCAATTCTTTAATTTTCAATTGATAATTAATTAAATGCCCGTCCTCCGCAGTAGCCTGCTACGGAGGATGGAAAAATTCAATGAAAATTGGTAATTGATAATTGATAATTATATCTGCGGTTTACAATTTAAAAAATTCTTTACTCTCTACTTGCTACTCGCTACCCTTCGCATTTCCCTCTCTACTTCCTTTCTTTTTATTGCTTCCCGTTTATCATAAACCCGCTTTCCTTTGCCAACGGCCAATTCTACCTTTGCCAAACCCCTTTTAAAATACAACCTTATCGGAATCAGAGCCATCCCTTTCTCAGCTACCTTTCCTACCAATTTGTTAATCTCTTTTTTATGAAGCAGGAGTTTTCGCAGCCGTAGGGGGTCATACTTTGCATCGCTATTGTGCGAAAAAGGAGCGATATAGAGATTGGACAAAAAAAGTTCCCCCTTCTCCACACGGGCAAAGCTATCTTTTAAGCTTGCCTTCCCGTCGCGCAAGGACTTTACTTCATTACCACTTAGCTGAATACCTGCCTCTAAGCTCTCTAAGATGGTATAATTATACCTTGCCTTACGGTTGGTGGCAATGAGCTTCATTATATTTTACCACACCCTTCCAAAATAGTCAAAGTCAAAACCTCGCCCTCCGCCAGTTTTTTTCTATCTTTTCCAAACTAAGGTAGCATTTCTGACGGAAGGCATCTTCGATATCCTTCCCTTGCTTTAATTCTTCAAATATCTTTTTAATCCGCCACATCCCGTATTTGTCAATTATATAATTTGTAAAGCAATAAGATTGCCGATAAGCACGAGTGACGAGCTCGGGAGAAACGCAGGAAAAAGCAATCTCCAAATCCTCAAAAGGCATAGGTTTCTTTTTTCTTAAGAGCTTATAAAAACGCTCTAATTCTGCCGAAGAGCCCCGATATTGTTCGTATTGGGCTAATCCTTCGTTAAGCCAGATTGGACAGTTCCCGGCTGTCAGGTCGCGCACCAAAACATGGGTATATTCGTGACGCAGAACCTCTTTAAGTTTTCCTTTTATATCTAAAACCTGGTCAGCCGAGATTCTGATTTTGCCGTCATAGACCCCCAAAGACCTTGTGTTTACTAACTTTTGATAATCTTTGGTTGAATAAATTAAGATAATTATTTTATATCTGGGAAAATAATTGAAGTCCTGCCCCACCTCGCGGTAAGCCTGCTCCAAGTAATCTCTGATTTTATATTCTTGATTTCGAACGGCATTCTCCTGATAACGAATATCAAAATGGTAATTAGTAATTTTATCTAACCCTCTCTCTACTTTAATCTCCTGAGAAATTTTTTCTAATTTCTGCTTTATTCCCTCCTGCTGGGGGTCTATCTTTAAACACTTCTGCCAATACTCCTTTGCTTTTTTTATCTTCTGGCTATCGTAGCAGACATTCCCCAACAGAGAAAGAACATCGGGATTATCCTTATCGTAAGATAATGCCTGCTCTAAAAATCTTTCTGCCTCGCGATATTTCTTCTTCTGAAAATACTCATATCCTTGATTGATATATAAAGCGATTATATTTTTAATCAACAGAGGAGTCCTTTGCAACTGCAGCGCCTTCTTTAAAACATCAATTGCCTCTTCTGTCTTGTCCTCATCGGCTAATTTTAAGGCATAATTGTTATAAGCAGTAGAAAGATTTTTTTTGATGAGCTCATTATTGGGAAATCGCCTTGAAGCAATTTTAAACTGCAAAATTGCCTCGCGATATTCTCCCCTATTTAATGCCTCTATCCCCTTTTGATTATGATTCTCCCTGGCAGAAGCATTGGGGAGAAAAAGAGTAAACAGAAAAAATGAAATTAGAAAAATTTTTAGTTTTTTAGGCATTGGAATTGGTGCCGAAGCGGGGATTTGAACCCCGATGAGATTGCTCTCACTAGCTCCTGAAGCTAGCGTGTCTGCCAGTTCCACCACTTCGGCAAGTTTGGGCAAGGCGAAACTTTGCCCAATCAAAATTTAATCTCAAAACTCTCAAACTTCCCTGTTGCTTCCTCCCAATTAACCTCTACATCTCTAACATATCTTCCCAAAAAACCTTTCTGGAGCTGTCGCATAAAATCCTCTAGGAGATTTTTCTCTCCCTCGGCAACTACCTCTACCCTGCCATCGCCCAGATTCTTCGTCCAACCCCTCAAATTCAAAGATAAAGCAATCCTCTCGGCAGTAAACCTGAACCCTATTCCTTGGACATAACCAGAATAAAAGAGATGAATGCGCGAAATCATAAAAGTTTAATTATCCCCTTTGTCCCTAATGTCACCAATACCCCGGCAATCACGACACCGCCAACCATCGCCGCAAGGGCCGAACTGCGTTTCATCCCCTATAAAACTGCCGCTATCGAGCCGGTCGAGATGCCTGAACCGGGTAGAGGTATGGCTACAAACAGCATCAGCCCGAGCCAGCCATATTTCTCTACTATTTTCGTCTTTCGTCTTGTGCGATGAAAGAGCCACTCCAAAATCCTTTGTCCTATTCGAGAGTGAGCGCCAATCCAATCACTAAAGTGCTCTAACAACCACAAAATCGGAATTATCGGAATCAAATTACCCAATACCGAAGCAATAAAGGCATAACCTATCGGTAAATGAAAATTAGCAATGGCGAGGGGGATTGAACCTCGCAGTTCGGTAATCGGCAGCATCGCCAATAAAAAGGTAGATATTAGTTTGCTTAGCATTGTTGTACGAGGCGAAACCTCGGGGCGAAGCCCTTTGAGCGAGGTTTCGCTTCACTCAATAGCTATTACTTTCCCCGCCCCACCTTCAATATACTTCTTCGGATACAGAGATTTTATTTCGGACTTAAATTGAGTGCAGTGAGTGGGACAGATTAGAGATAAATCCTTGACCAAATCAAAGTTGCTAAACCCGTGCAAGCCGCCAATAAGAGTATGAGGTTTACCAAATTGGGAAGCGGCTTTGAGAATATTTTCTACTCCGGGATGAGAACATCCGGCAATTATAACTAAGCCCTCGTTGGTCTTAATCACCAAAGATTGTTCAATATGTTCAAGTTCGCCAGTAGAAAAGATATTTTCAGCGATTTGCAACGCTTCTTTTGCACTGATAATCTCTTTTGCTTTAAAAGGACAGCGATATGAACTTGGAACATAAATTTTAACATCCTTGTTTATGTTGAGAAAATCAGAAAGCCCGCCGGTGTGGTCCCAGTGACTATGCGAGATGAACACCTCATCAATTATTGTCGGTTCTATGTCAAGTTTTTGCATATTATCAAGGAGTATAGAACCCTGGGCGCCAGCGTCAAAAAGGATTTTTTTGCCATCTATCTCTACGAGACAAGCAAATCCCCAGTCGGCTTTAAGACCTTTTTGCCAAACTGTATTATCATAAATGATAGTAATTTTCATTTTAACCAAAATTCCAATGCGGGTTTGGAATAGGGTTGAAATGGTCGGGGCGGGCGGATTCGAACCGCCGACCTCCACGTCCCGAACGTGGCGCGCTAAACCAAGCTGCGCTACGCCCCGCCAGAAACCTTTATCTCTCCTGTCAATTGTCTTATCGGGAAAGGAATGCTGATATTCTGTTCAATAAATTTCTGGTTGATTGCCATATTTATCTTGTCGGTAATTGCAAACTTATTGGTATAACTATCAATCCAGCATATTAGCAAGAAATCTAAGGAAAAATCATTAAACTTCAAAAAATAAACCTTTGGCTCGGGTTTATTGAGAATCTCGGGAAGCTGACGGGCAATATCCAATAAGCAATTCTTCACTTTTTCTAAATCACTGCCGTAAGCCACGCCGATAGGAACCTTCAGTTTCAGTTTCGGGTCGGGATAAGAAAGATTGATAATGCGATTTTTGCCGATGTCGGCGTTGGGAACTACAACCATCGTGTGGTCTAATGTCAACACCTTTACACTGCGTAAGCCGATCTCATAGACATCGCCGATTTCCCCGGAAGGAATCTGAATTCTATCGCCAATCTGAAAGGGACGGTCAATAATAATTCCCAGGCCGGCAATCACATTTCCTAATGTCTCCTGCACGGCTAAGGCAATGGCTAAGGAAGCCACCCCCAAGGTTGTCACCAATGCTTTGATATCATAACGGAAATGCTCCATCACAATCAAAGCGGCGATAACAATTACTACCACGTTTAACATCTTTCGCAAAAGAGGAATAAACTGGTCATCAAATTTACTCTCGGTCTTGGGAGCAACTTCCCTGGCATACCAGTTAAGAACCGCTTGCAACAGAGAAAGAACTAAATAAACCCCGGCCAAAACAGTAAATATAAAGAATGCCTCCTTGAAAAAGGTGTTCAATTTATCGGCTAAAGCCAACTGCCCGATAGCAACATAAATACCGCTGCCAAAGATGATTAAGAATAGCGGCTTCTTTAGAGCGGCAATAATCAAATCATCCAACTCTGTCTTTGTCTTCTTGGCTAATTTAGCTATCTTTTTTGCTAAAATATAAACTACCAACTTAGCCAAAAACAATGAAACAATAATAATGCCTGAAAAGATAAGAAATTTTGTAATCATCGTTCCTCCTCGTTTATCCTACCGACACCAATTCCCATCTATCGCCCAATCTTTTTCTCAATTCCCGCTTTATCAGCTGATGCTCGGGCAATAAAAGGCGATAATCCTTTTTAACCAACTCATCTGCCACTTCTTTTGCCCTTTGCATTATTTCTACATCCTTTAAAATATCGCCAATTTTCAGCTCTGGCAGACCATGCTGTCGCTGGCCAAAAAATTCTCCTGTCCCCCGCAGTCGGAGGTCATCTTCGGCAATCTGAAAGCCGTCTTGCGATTCTACAATGGAATTCAATCTCTTAATCCCCTCCTCTGTCCTGGGTTCTCCCAATAAGAA
>DAOWKH010000069.1 GCA_030639955.1 Candidatus Omnitrophota bacterium
ATTTAAACAAAAGTGAAGGTCGCTATTCTCTTCTTTAGCTGTGCGGGTCAACTTTTTAGCCGATAGAATTATTTCCGCGAGATATCTCTCTTTCTGGCGAGAAATAACAACATGCACATTAATAATATGAGTAAAATATCTCTTAAATCGCTCTACCTTGATTTCGATATCTTTTTTTAAATTATCACTTAGTTCAAGATGCCTGCCGGTAATTGTAAGGTTCATACGGTCTCCTTCAATGAGCCCCAAACTTATGGAGCGTAAGCGAACATAAATTTGCTGGGCGAATTGAACCCCACACCCAGATACCTTGGAGAGTCTCTTTGGGTTAACTGGGTGTGGGGTAAATTCAACTAACAGATTTGCGTCCCGACATTACGTCGGGGCGCAAATCTGAGTTTCATTTATAACCTAAACTTCTCTCCTAAATAAATCTTTCTTGCTTGAGGGTCATTAACCAATTCTTCAGAGGTCCCGGAGATTAAAATTTTCCCTTCTGCCATTATATAAGCACAGTCAGTTATTGCCAGCGTTTCTCGCACATTGTGATCCGTAAGCAGAATGCCAATTCCTTTTTGTTTTAAGTGAGCAATAATTTCCTGAATGTCAGCGACCGCAATGGGGTCTACTCCGCTGAATGGTTCATCTAAAAGAATAAAAGAAGGGTTAGTAACTAATGCTCTGGTAATCTCCAATCTTCTTTTCTCTCCTCCGGAGAGTGTCCAGGCCTTATTTCCTGCTAAATAAGTTATATTTAACTCTTTTAAAAGTTGTTTTAGGCGATTTTTTCTTTCTGCGCGTGATAAAGGAAAATTTTCCAAAATTGCCATGATATTTTCTTCTACAGTAAGCTTCTGAAAAACAGAGGTCTCCTGGGAAAGATAGCCAATACCCAACCTTGCTCTTTTATACACCGGCAATTCATTTATCTCTTGATTATCAAAGATTATCTTTCCGGAATCTATTTTTATTATACCTACAATAGAATAAAAAGTAGTTGTTTTTCCCGCTCCATTAGGACCTAATAAACCGACAACCTCTCCCATATGCACTTCAATTTCTACTTCGTTAACCACTTTTTTTTGGTTATAAATCTTTATTAGATTTTCTGTTCGCAATAATGAAGTCATAATTAAAATGTCTAATATCTAATTGCTCTAATGTCTAATAAAATCTAAGCCCTAAGAATAAATAATTAATTTTCAATTACCTCCGCCGAATTGGCGGATTCATTGAATTTTTCCATCCTCCGTAGCAGGCTACTGCGGAGGACGGGCATTTAATTAATTTTCAATTGGAAATTCTAAAATTGGAAATTGATTGGAAATTAGAAATTGAAAATTGGAAATTTATTTTGGGATAAGACAATTAGTCATTTAATTTACTTCTAATCGTCTCTTTCCAAATATTCAACACCTCAGGCAACTTTTCTATGTTTCTAGCCGTGGCTTGAGCAAAATCAGCTCTCCCCCCGCCTTTTCCATCCAACCGCTCGGCAATCTCATTAATCACCTGTCCGCAGTGAATCTTCCCGCTTGAATCCTTGCAGGCAGTCATTATTAAATAAATCTTATTATCTTTCACCGAAGCTAATCCAATAACCTCCGAGTCAATCTTTTTTCTGAGAACATCGGCAATTTGCCTTAATTCAGGGAAATCAAAACCGGGAAATTGGTGAATAATTATATTCCCGGCAGAGAACTCTTTCGCATAATAACAAAACAATTCTCTTTTTAATCTCTCATTTTTCTTCTTTGATTCTTTTAGCTGGTCAATAATATCCTTTGCTTTTTCAATTATTTTTTTAGACGAAATAGAAAAGATTCGAGCAAGTTGCTCAATCTCCCGTCCTTCTTTCTTTATTGATTGATAAGCAAATTTTCCGCTCACCGCCTCAATGCGCCGAATCCCGGCGGCTACCGAGCTCTCTTTAACTATTCTGAATAAACCAATTTCTCCCGTATTCCTAAGATGCACGCCCCCGCAAAATTCCTTGCTGTAATCACCAATGGAAACGACGCTTACTTCTTTTCCGTATTTCTCTTCAAATAAGCCAATTGCCCCGCTCTCAATTGCTTTTTGTTTGGACATTAATTCCCTTCCTACCGAATCATTCTTTAAAATTCTATTATTAACCATTTCCTCTACCTTTGTCAGTTCATCCTTGCTCAAACCCCTGGGATGGGTAAAGTCAAAATGGAAATAAGTTGGAAAGATAATAGAACCGGCCTGTTTGATATGCTTACCCAGGATTTCTCTCAACACGCTTTGCAGAATGTGGGTAGCTGTGTGATTGCGGGCAACATCTATTTCTTCTTCGTCCCATACTTCCGCCAAAGGCAATCCTTGTTTTTTTGCCTTTTCCTTTACATCTCCCTCCCGCTTCGCCCGCGAAGCGAGGCGAGCAGTAAAGATTTCTCTATTAAATCCTGACTTTTCTCTTGAACGCTGGCGTTGTTCCTCTATATACCGAGCAAATTTTTGTTTATCTAATTTAATTCCCTTCTTAGAAACTAAATTTTCAATCTCCTCATAGGGCAAACCATAAGTATCATAAAGCTCAAAAGCGGTCTTTTCATCTACGGCTCTTTTGGTTTCTAAAATTGCTTTTGCTTTGTTTACTGTTTGGGTAAATTTTTCTTCCTCATCTTTTATTGTTTCTTTTATTCTTTGTTCTTCCTGTCGGACTTCAGGATAAACCTCCTTGGCGAGCTTAACCACGGCTGGCACTAAATTATATAAAAAAGGAGATTCTATCTTTAAATCTCTACCCAACCCGGCTGCCTTGCGAATCAGTTTTCTGATTACATACCCTTCTCTTTCATTACCGGGGATGGCTCCATCAGCAATGGCAAATACGACCGCCCGAATGTAATCAGCAATGATATAATGAGCGGTATTCGGTTTTCGGTTTTCGGTTTTCGGTAAAGAATCTACAATCGGTTTGAAGAGGTCGGTTTCAAAGTCGTTTTTTACTCCTTGCATCACTGCGGTGAGTCGCTCCATGCCCATTCCGGTGTCAACATTTTTATTTTTCAATTTTTCTATTTTCCCCTTATTGCGATTAAACTGGGTGAATACAAGGTTCCAGACCTCTATAAATCTCCCACAGGAAGCCCCCTCTCCCCAATCATAAAAAATTTCCGAACAAGGACCGCAGGGCCCATCCGGGCCGTCCTCCAAGGCATTGCTCGGCCAGAAATTCTCTTTCTGTCCAAATTTTTTAATTTTTTGTTCGGGAACCCCTATTTTTTCTTTCCATATCCGCTCGCTCTCTTTGTCCTCTTCAAAAACCGAAATCCATAATTTCTTAGCTGGGATGTTTAATTCTGAGGTCAAGAACTCCCATGCCCACTCAATCGCCTCTTTTTTAGAATAATCCCCAAAAGAAAAATTGCCCAGCATCTCAAAAAAGGTGTGGTGTCCGGCAACCCTGCCTACTTCTTCTATGTCCGCTGTCCTCAAGCATTTCTGACAGGAAGCCGCTCTTTTTAGGTCGGCTGGGGGGCCAGCCTCGCCGACTCCCTCGGCTTCGCCGAGAGGCGAGTGGCTAGGCGGGTGCAGTAAATACTGCTTAAATTGATTCATCCCCGCCGAGGTAAATAGCAAAGAAGGGTCATTTTGGGGAAGCAGAGAAGATGAAGGAAAGATTTTATGTCCCCTTTGAGCAAAGAAATCCAAAAACTTTTTTCTAATTTCGTTGGCGGTCATCATATCTCTCTTCCCACTACTTTCGCTAAATCTTTAAGTTCTTCCATCAATATCTCAAATTTCTCCGGAAGCAGGGATTGCACACCATCAGATAATGCCTCTTCTGGACAGGGATGAACCTCAATAAGCAAGCCATCGGTTCCACAAGCAACAGCGGCTCTGGAAAGTGGAGAAATTAATTTCCAACTACCACTGGCGTGGCTAGGGTCAATGATGATAGGTAGATGGGTCAACCTCTTGACTATCGGGATGGCTGAAATATCCAGGGTATTGCGGGTAGCTGTTTCAAAGGTTCTAATTCCTCTTTCACAGAGGATAACATTGGGATTGCCCTGGGAAAGAATATACTCGGCGCTCATCAACCATTCGTTAATGGTGGACATCATCCCTCTTTTTAAAACAACCGCCTTTTTTGACAAGCCGACCTCTTTTAATAGATTAAAATTTTGCATATTCCGAGCGCCAATTTGCAGTATATCCGTGTATTTCTCTACCAACTCTACATCTCGGGTGTCCATAACTTCAGTAACCGTAAGCAACTTCGCATCTTTTCCTACCTGTCGGAGATATTTTAGTCCTTCTTCTCCTAATCCTTGAAAACTATAGGGAGAGCTGCGCGGTTTAAACGCCCCTCCTCTTAGAATAGTCGCTCCGGCCTTTTTCACCGCCCTTGCGGTCTTTAGTAAGTTGTCATAGCTCTCAATCGCACACGGCCCAGCCATTACCACAATTTTTCTGCCGCCGATTTGTTCCCTCTGTCGTCCATTAGAAATACTAATTATGCTGTCTTCGGGATGAAATTCTCTAGAGACCAATTTATAGGGTTTAAGAACAGGCATTACCTTTTCTACACCTGGAAATGCCTCCATTGGTTGAACCCTTAATTTATCTTCTTCCCCGATAACGCCGATAATTGTCCGCTCAATCCCCCTGGAAATAATAGTTTTCAGTCCCAAAGATTTTACCTTTTCCACAATATGCTGAATTTGTTCCTCAGTAGTAGATGGTTTTAAAACGATAATCATTTTTGCTCCTTCATGTTTATCAATGCTTCAATAAATTTCTCATTCTCTTCTTTAGTGCCAATGGTTACCCGCACAAAATTGTCTAATTTATAGGGTTTTAAATCGCGCACGATTATTCCATAATTGAGCATCTCTTTACAGAACTCCTGGCTATCTTGTCGGACATCTATGGTAACAAAATTAGTGGCACTATCTATATAAAAAAACTTTCGTTCCTCTAAAAATTTACAGATATATCTTTTTCCTTCTTTTATGACCTCTTTCGTTTTCGCTAAAAACGTTTCATCATCTAAAACTGCTGCCGCGCCTTGTTGAGCTAAATAATTAACATTAAATGGAAGACGGACACGGTTTAAATAATCAATAAATTGAGGGCTGCTAATTCCGTAGCCAATCCTTAGCCCGGCCAAACCATAAATTTTGGAAAAGGTTCGTAACAAAATAAGATTATGGCTATCTAAAAATTCAAACATCCGGGGATAATCATCGGCCTCTATAAATTCGGCATAGGCCTGGTCAAAAACAATAACTACATTTTCAGGAATGTCTTTTAAAAAATCTTCTATCTCGTTTTGATTTAGATAACTTCCCAGAGGATTGTTGGGGTTGGAGATGAAAATCAATTTTGTGTTGCTGTTAATTGCTGTTTTTATTTTTTTTAAATCGGTCTTAAAATCTTTGGCAGGCACAGAAACAATTTTAGCGCCGCCCGCCTTAGCCGACAATTTATAAATCAGAAA
>DAOWKH010000039.1 GCA_030639955.1 Candidatus Omnitrophota bacterium
ATTTTAGCGTTAAGAAAAAACCACGAGAGCGAGAAATGTAAAAATCCTACTCACTTACTTCTTCTCCGCCTGCTTTTTACTCAAGCTAACTTTTCCCTGTTCGTCTATCTTAATCACCTTCACCAAAACTCTATCACCTAATTTCAGCACATCCTCTACTTTTCCTACACGGCCATCGCTTAATTCAGAGATATGGATAAGACCGTCCTGTCCGGGGAGAATCTCACAAAACGCTCCAAAATTGGTGATTTTTCTGACCTTTGCTGAATATACCTTACCTACCTCCGGCTCTTCGGTAAGTTTTTTAATCATTGCTATCGCTTCTTCAGAGGCCTTTTTATCCGGCGAGGCAACCATAACTTTGCCTTCATCATCTACATTAATCTCTGCCCCGGTCTTCCTGATAATCTCCTTGATGATCTTGCCGCCTGGACCAATCACACTTCCAATCTTGGACGGATTTATTTGGATAATAGTAATCCGCGGGGCGTAGGGAGAGAGCTCTGCCCGGGGCTTGTTTATTGTCCCCGCCATCTTGTTTAAAATCTCAATCCGCGCCTCTTTGCTTTGTTTAAAAGCGGCTGACAGAATATCTAAACTAATCCCTTCGATTTTTAAATCCATCTGCATTACTGTAATCCCACGAGCGCTACCGGCAATCTTCAAATCCATATCGCCATAATGGTCCTCATCACCGGCAATATCGGTAAGGATAGCTATCTTTTCCCCCTCTTTTATCAGACCGAGGGCTATGCCGGCTACTGCTGATTGGACAGGCACCCCGGCATCCATTAATGATAGGCTTGCCCCGCAGACAGTTGCCATACTGGAAGAGCCATTGGATTCTAAAATATCAGAGACAACCCTTACCGTATAAGGAAATTCCTCTTCATCTGGTAGGATATTGCTTAGAGCCCGTTCGGCTAACGCTCCGTGTCCAATCTCTCTCCTGCCCGGCCCGCGCAACGGCCTGACCTCTCCCACGCTAAAAGAAGGAAAATTGTAATGGAGCATAAATTTCTTGCGGCTTTTTCCCTCCAATGCCTCAACAATCTGTTCATCCATCTTTGTGCCTAAGGTTACTACCGCTAAACTTTGGGTTTGCCCTCTGGTGAATAAAGCTGAACCATGCGTGCAGGGTAGAACCCCAACCTCACATTCCAGGGGTCTAATTTCCTTAAAGCCCCTTCCATCCTGTCTTGTTTGCTTTTCTGTAATTAGACGACGGAATTCTTTTTTCTCTAAATCATCCAAAATTAATTCGATTTCCTTTGTTGTTTCATCCTCGGATAAACCCTGCACCAACTCGGTGCAGGATAAAATCTTTTCCTTCGCCTTTTCGGTTAATAAAGCAAATTTTTCCTTGCGTTTCTTTTTATCCTTTAAGCCGACGATTTCCTCTATCTCCTTGGCAATAATTTCTTCTGCTGTTGAATAAAACGGAGAATCGTTTATTTTCTTCAAACAGATTTCTTTATGCTCTTGTTTTGTTTCCTTCAACATTTCCTCTTGCAAAACAACGAGTCCCTTTATTGCTTCCTGAGCAGTTTTTATTCCATCTAAAAAGACATCCTCTTCTATCTCCTTTGCCTCGCCTTCTAACATTAATAAATCTTCTTCTGTCCCGGCAACCACTAAATTCAAATCACTTTCCTCCAATTCTGAATAGGAAGGATTGATAATAAACCCTTCTTGCGTCCTTCCTATCCTTATCGCTCCTACCGCTTTGTTAACAGGGAGGTCGGAAAGAAGTAAAGCCACGGAGGCGCCGTTTATCGCCAGCCAATCGGGTTCATTTTTTCCATCAGCAGATAAAACTATGGCAATAATTTGAACCTCGTAATTGAAATTCTTAGGGAACAGAGCTCGTATTACGCGATCAATCAGCCGAGAGCTCAGAATTTCTTTCTCCGTAGGTCTTCCTTCTCTTTTAAAGAAACCCCCGGGGATTTTGCCGGCGGCATAGGTTTTTTCCCGATAGTCAACAGTCAGAGGCAGAAAATCGCAATTTTCTTTCGGTTTATCACTCCAGCTAACTGCCACTAATACCACTGTCCCGCCACATTGCACAGTAACTGCCCCGGCGGCTTGCTTGGCGAGCTTTCCTGTTTCAATAATAAAATCTTCTTTTCCTATCTTCATTTGTTTTTTCATAATTAATAAGTTCACAACTTACGGAGTGCAAAGCACGACATAAGTTGTATGAACGCATTGAATCCCCCACCACTTTTTCAGGATGATTAGCAACGCAGAAAAGTGGTGGGGGATAAATTCCACTAACAAATTTGCGTAGCACGAAGTGCTTCGCAAATTTGAGTGTCATTTATTTCCTCAATCCCAATTTACCGATAATCTCCTGATATTTCGGAATACTTTTTCTTTTTACATAATCCAACATCCTTTTCCGCTGGCCGATTAGCTTGAGCAACCCTCGCCGCGAGTTATTATCCTTTTTGAATTTCTTAAAATGCTCAGCCAGTTTGTTTATCCGCTCGGTGAAAAGGGCAATTTGCACCGCCGAACAACCGGTATCGCCTTTACGCGTCTTAAATTCCTCAACTATTTCTTTCTTTTTTTCTTTGTTTAACATTTTTTACCCCCAATATCTCTTTGCTTCCTGCTCATCCTTTTTAATTTGCTGAACTAATTCCTTTTTGCCGGGAAATTTTTGTTCGTTGCGAATCTTATGTTTTAAAATGAGCTCTATTTTATCGCCATATATCTCCTTTTGAAAATCAAAAATATGCACTTCAAGACTCGCCTGACGGCCCGCTTCGCCGAAGCGAGAGCGAGGCGAGCGGTCAAGATTTTTTTCTTTTGTCCGGGGAGAAAAAGTAGGTCTGCTGCCAATATTCACTATCCCCCTCTTTTTTTCATTTGCACTATCCAAAATAATCTCAGCGGCAAATACTCCTTGAGGGAGAAGAATTTCTGTGGGATAACGAACATTGGCTGTCGGATAACCCAGCGTTCTCCCCCGAGATAAGGCCTTAAACACCCTTCCGCAAATCTGCCAATCTCGGCCTAAAAATTTATTCGCTTGCTGAAAATCTCCTGCCTTGATAAAAGAGCGAATCAAACTGCTGCTTACAACCTGTTCATTGAGCTTAACCGATGGAACAATGACAACATCAAAATTATATTTCTTCCCTAAGCTTTGAATTAAGCGGACATCGCCCTCCCTATTTCTTCCGAAGTGGTAATCAGCTCCTAAAACTAAACCTTTAATTTTCACCCTGTTAAATAATCCGCCTATGGCGGATTCCCGCTCTGCGGGATTTAACAGGGTGAATTTATTTACTAAAATTTTCTTTATAAACCCTTCTGCGGAAAGAGAAGCAAAAGAAGGACTAAATTTTAATTCGCTATAGATATCAATCCCTAATTTGGCAATCAGCTCTCTTTTTTGTTTATAAGAAGTAATCAGCTCTACTTTTCTATTAGCAATAACTTCTTGAGGATGGGGTTTAAAAGTGAGTAAACCACTTTTTGTCTTTATCCTGCGCGCATAATCTATCGTCTGACGAATAATTTCCTGATGTCCTAAATGCAAGCCATCAAAAACCCCGATTGTAACTACACTACTTGGGTAAGGAAAATCTTTCAAGTTTAATTACCCTCTTCTCCAGCTCCTCCCGCTCCATCTTTTTCAGTTCCTCAATAGTTATACTATTATCCAAGTTAAAATCTCCGCTTTTTATTCTTCTTAATTTTAACAAGTGTCCGCTACAATTAAGTTCTTCGCCAATATCGTGGCATAGGGTGCGCACATAGGTTCCCTTGGAACAAGAGAGAAAAAAATCAACATCCGGGGGATTAAAATCAGTTAGCTGAAATTTATAGATAAAAATCTTTCTCGGTTTGCGGGGCACCTCTTTGCCCTGGCGGGCAAGTTTATACAGTCGTTTTCCTTTATAACGTAAAGCAGAAACCATCGGCGGGATCTGTTCGATTTTTCCCTTTAATTTAGCAAATACCTTTTCTAGATCATCCCGGCTAACGGAAGAGATCTCTCTCTGTGAGATTACCTTCCCATCGGCATCTTGTGAGTCAGTGGAGATCCCCAAACGCAGAGTTCCTTCATATTCTTTATCCTCGCTGCTAAATTTTTTAAACAGTTTTGTATATCTCTCTAATAAAATAACCAAAACACCGGTGGCTAAAGGATCTAATGTTCCGGCGTGCCCTACCTTCTTTATCTTAAACCGGCGGCGGATAAAATTAACTACATCATAAGATGTCCATTCGGCAGGTTTATCAATAATCAGAACTCCTTCCATAATTTTATTATAATTTCTATGGTTAAATCCCAATGACCAAATCCCAATGCCCAATCAAATCCCAATTTTTTAAATCCCAAACAAGAAATAATAATCTTGGGGTTTGGGGCTTGGGGCTTGGTTGGTCATTGGTCATTGGGGCTTGGGGTTTGTTTAGAGTAATTAGAACAATTAGACATTAGAAATTTTATTTCCTATTTCTTTCTCAACTTCCGCAATCACCCTCTCTTCCACTTCTTTTAGTGCACCTCGGATTAAACAACCGCTTGCTCTAAGGTGGCCTCCGCCGCCAAATACCTTGGCAATTTTATTTACATCTACAAAACTCTTTGACCTTAAACTAATTTTTATCTTACCTGCCTCGCCGATAGGCGGGCTATCTAATTCCTTGAATAAAACAGCCACCTCAGTATCTTTAATTGAGGTTATGTGATTAATAAAAACATCTGTCTGGGCAATATCTTCGTTCTCACCCTTATTAATCTTATCAAGCATCCCTCTGGTTATCTCTGCCCAGCATATCTTTCCATCCTCGCTTATTTGCAAGGTAGAGAAAATTAACTCTAATAATTTAACTGCCAAAAATGGAATGTCATAGATTTTTTCCTGGAGCTCTCTCGGATTCAAACCAAAAGCTAACAACTCGCTAACAATTCGGTGAGTATGAGCGGTAGTGCCAAATTTAAAACAATTTGTATCTGTAACAATGGCTACATAAAGCAGCAACGCCTCTTCTTTTGTAGGTCGTTCAGCAAGGGTTCTAAAAATCTGATAGACCATCTCTCCCGCTGAACTCGCTGAGCTATCTAAAAAATTCAGGTCACCAAATTTCTTATTACTTATATGATGGTCAATATTGATAACGAACGGCAGGGAAGAAAAAAACTTCTGAACCTCTTTTAAACGCTCATATTCACTACAATCAACAACAATCCCTACCTCCCATCCATCCTTCTCATCGGTAGACCTATGACAGGAATGAGATAGCCACTCTTTGTAAGGAAGAAAGTTATAAACAGAAGGGAGAGAATCGGGATTGAGCACGGCTACTTTTTTGCCCATTCTCTTTAACAAAGATGCAAGGGCTAATTCACTCCCCAGAGAATCCCCATCGGGATTAACATGCGAACCGATTAAAAAAGAATTACGGCTTTTAAAAATTTCTGCTATTTTTTCTTTGTCATTCATTTAATAGTATCCAATTTGTTAATTTATAGAACTTCCGCACTCTTAACAGGATTTTTGCGTTTTGAGCGAACATTGGTTTTTTTAGCTAAAATCAAGTCGAGGCAGGAAAAAACAAAAATCATGTCGCGACCAACCCTACGCTAACACTACTGTTTTTTTGCTTTTTTCAACAACTCCGCAATCCGCGCGCTGTATTCTATAGAAGGGTCAAATCTGAAACAGAGCTCGGGAATATATCTTATTCGCATCCCTTTTCCTATCTCTTTTCTCAGATAACCGGAAACCTTCTCTAAATAACTCAATGCTTTGGTTTTTTTCTTCTCGTCCCCCAAGACACTAAAATAAATTATTGCCAACCGCAGATCCTTTTTTACCTCTACCTTGGTAATTGTAAAAAACCAACTATCGGAATTATCTAATTTCCCCAGAAGCCGCGCCGCCTCCTGATGAATAAATTTCGCCACCCGCAAACACCTTTTATCACTTGCCATCTATCACTCACTCCAACTTCTGGGCTATTTCCTCTTTCTCATAAGTTTCGATAAAATCCCCTACTTTGAGATCATCATAATTCTGCAGTCCAATCCCGCATTCAAATCCCTCTTCTACTTCTCTAACATCCTCTTTAAATCTCTTTAGAGATTTTATCTTCCCTTCGTAGATAACCACATCATTGCGAATCAAATGCACAAGGTCATTGCGAATAATCTTTCCTTTATGGAGAAAACAACCGGCAATAGTGCCTACCTTGGAAACCTTAAATAGCTGACGCACCTCTGCTTTCCCGGTAACTACTTCTTTTACTATCGGTTCTAATAGCCCCTCTAAAGAGGCCTTAACATCAGCAATCGCCTCATAGATTACATCATAGAGTTTAATCTCTACACCCTCCTGGCGAGCCAACTCTTCTGCCTTTAAACCCGCCCGGATATGGAAACCAATAACCACAGCATTGGAGACAGCGGCTAAAATAATATCAGACTCGTTTATGCCTCCGGTCGTTTGGTGAATAATATTTATCTTTATCTTAGGAGTGGATAGTTTGTTAAAGCATTCTGCCAGCGCCTCTAAAGAGCCCTGGACATCCGCTTTCACAATAAGTTTGAGTTCTTTCAGTTTCTTCTGTTCAATCTGCTGAGAAAAATTTTCTAAACTGACCTTCGGCTTGGGAGTCAATCTCTCTTTTCCTTTCTTTTCCTGCTTGAGCCAACAAATCTGCTTCGCCTTCTTTTCGTCAGTTACTACATAAAAAGGGTCGCCTGCCTGGGGAAGTCCGGAAAGCCCTAAGATCTCTACCGGCATTGCTGGCCCTGCCTCTTTTATTCCTCTCCCCTGGTCATCGATTATCGCCCTAAGCTTACCATAATAACAATCAACGACAACGATGTCTCCTAATTTCAGAGTCCCTGTCTGCACCAAAACAGTGGCTACTATACCTCGTCCTGCTGAAATCCTCCCTTCAATTACCACGCCCCGCGCTAAACGAGAAGGGTCGGCTTTTAACTCTAACATCTCGGCTTCTAAAAGAAGCATCTCTAAAAGTTCGTCAATCCCTTGTTTCGTTTTTGCCGAAACTCCCACTACTATTGTCTTTCCACCCCACTCTTCGGGCGTTAAATCTAATTTCTGCAAATCCTTTTTAACACCTTCTATATTACTATCGCCAAGGTCTATTTTATTTATAGCTACTACAATGGGGACATTAGCGGCGCGGGCGTGGTCAATTGCCTCAATGGTTTGAGGTTTAATTCCTTCATTAGCGGCAATAACCAGGATAACAATATCACTGGCATTCGCTCCCCGGGCGCGCATAGCAGTGAAGGCCTGATGCCCGGGAGTATCTAAAAAAGCAATTGTCCCCTTCTCCAAAATTACTCTATAAGCACCTATATGCTGAGTAATTCCTCCCTTCTCTTTTCCCACAACATAGGCATTGCGAATGGCATCTAATAGAGAAGTTTTCCCGTGGTCGACATGTCCCATCAAAGTAACCACCGGCGGACGAGGAGTCAACTTTGACTTCTCCTCTTCTTCCTCAAGTAACTCTCCCTGTTCAATTACCTTTATCTTGAGCGGGTAATCGAGATGTCCAAAAATCTCTTTTAGATTTGATTTATCTAAGAGTTGATTAACAGTAACAAAAATATTCGCTGTCATTAACTTTTTAATTAATTCATTAGCTTTGATGTCAAGAGCCGCGGCTAATTCCTTCACCGTGAGAGGGGCCTTTATCCTCTTCTCTTTCTGCTTCTCTTTCTGTTTCCGGGGAACATTCTTTTTAAACTCTTCTTTGATTATTTCAAGCGTGTCTTCATCCAAAGAACTCATATGGCTCTTTGCTTTTACACCAAGTCCTTTTAACTTTTCAATAATTTCTTTACTGTCTAAATTTAATTTTTTAGCTAATTGATGAATACGCATCTTTTATTTTCTCTGCTGTCTTTTTCCCGATACCCGGGATTTTGACTAGTTCTTCTATGGAAGTTGTGGCTAAATTCTCTGCAGAATAACCGGCGGCAATCAAAGCTTTTTCGGTCTTCTTCCCTATTCCTTTTATAGAACTAAGAGAGGGCTCTTTTTCTCTTGCGCCAGCTTCTCTAAGATCGATTGTCCAATTTGTCAGCTTGGAGGCCAAGCGAACATTCTGGCCGTGTTTTCCGATAGCCAAAGATAAATTTTCATCCTTTACGAGCACCTCGGCTCTTTTTTCCTTTTCATCTATCTTTATACTTACAACCTCTGCCGGACTTAAGGCATTAGCAATAAATATCTGGGGGTCAGCGTCCCAACGGATAATATCAATCTTCTCCTGGTGCAATTCCTGAATAACATCCTTAACCCGCTGCCCGCGCATGCCTACACACGCTCCCACAGGATCAACCTTATCATCTGTAGAAAAAACAGCTATTTTGGTTCGCTCTCCAACCTGGCGGGCTACTCCTTTTATCTCTATAATACCCTGGTATATCTCAGGAACCTCTAATTCGAAAAGCTGACTTACAAATTGAGGATGACTGCGAGAAAGGATTATCTGGGGCATACTCCCTTTTTTGTTAACTTCCAAGAGATACGCCCTTAGACGTTTACCTTGTCTATATTTATCTACAGGGGACTGCTCGCGAAAA
>DAOWKH010000017.1 GCA_030639955.1 Candidatus Omnitrophota bacterium
AGCAACTCAAAGCCAGGAAGGAAAACCAAGCCTTGTTTATCCATTTTATCCTTATGATGATGCTGATACAGGAAATCCCTTGCTTGAAATTAGACTTCAACCCAAAGGGGAATTTGAACTTCCCATACATGAGAATAAAGAACTTTACTTTGATGCTCTATCTAAATATCCCTATAATCCATCAGGAATAACAGTTATTAATCAAGATCAAGAAGACTGGGAGAAGGCAGCAGCATTACCGCAAAGTGTATTAGGTAAGATAATTTTTGATCCTGACGTTGGCCATCTGCCTTTAATTCAAAAGGCTATTGATGCTACTAAAGAAGAATATGTAGGGGGTGGAGACTTTGATTTAAAAATATCTGATATGGCTAAAAAATTTGCTTTAGAAAATGGATATAATGTAGATGTCGCTCCAGGGGGAGACACTTGGCAACCTGAATGGGAAGAACCAGAAAATATAGATATAAAGTATAGTTATTGGTTGAAGCATGAGCCAGACACAAAATGCGGGGGGTGTCCTGATTCCCCTTGTGAATGTTCTGTTTGCGGCAGCTGTAGCTGTGGTGAGGATTGTACCGAACCAAAATATTGTTCTAAAAGATGCTGGACAAAAGAGCAAGCTTCTACCAGTGGTCCCTTTTGGGTAAAAGGGGAACCTCGGTCTACAGAAGTTAGAGTACGTGTCGAATCTACGGCTGGAACAAGCAGAGAAGCAAAAGGAGAAGTTGATATTACTGATGGTTCCATTTTCCCACCAAAGGCCAACTTCAAAATCCAACTTTCAGATTAAATAAAATGAAGCCCAAAAACAGTGGTCAAGCTACTTTAGAATTCGCTATCTTCTTCCCCCTTTTTGCCCTGGTAATTGCAATGATTATCCAATTTAGCTGGCTTTTACTTGCTAAACAGAGGGTAGAGATGGCTGCCTTTCGGGGGGCATTGTATGCGGCAAGAGAAAAAACAGAAGATTGGGTAGAGAACGATGTAAAAGAAAAATTTTTTCCGGAACAGCAGCGACCTACTGTATCCGTAGGTGATTTTAAACAAGAACCTGCTGCTAGTGATACAGTTGACTATGCGGAGTTAAATGTGCGGGCAGATGTGCACATTTTAGGAATGTTCACAATTCCTCCATTTACAGCAATGTGGGACGGAATTGCCGGGGCAAGTGAAACAAGAGCAAGGGCAGTAGCCGACAGAATTCAAGATGAAGTACTAAACCCTGATCCTGACACAATTAGAAAAATTAGAAGATGCTACGATGAATACAGCAACGGCACTTACCGTGTCTGTGCCTTTCACAAAATTGCCTATGACCCGGATGTGCCATTTAGCAAGGACTAAATAATGTCAAACAATAACATTCTATCCCAAGGCAAAGAAGTTTTAGAGATTGAAGCTGAGGCGATTTCGCAGTTAATCAAACACCTAAATGAAAATTTTGTCGCCGCAGTGGAGCTGCTTTATAACTGCAAAGGAAGGACAATAGTCATCGGGATGGGCAAGCCGGGGATAATTGCCAAAAAGCTCTCGGCAACCCTTGCCTCTACGGGCACCCCGAGTTTTTTTCTCCATTCGGCAGAAGCAGCGCATGGCGATTTGGGAATGGCAACCAACAACGATGTAGCGGTGATTTTGTCTAATAGCGGTGAGACAGAAGAAATAATCAAGATTCTTCCTTCTATAAAAAAGCTCGGATTAAAGATAATTTCGCTCACCGGAAATTTAGATTCTACTTTAGCCCAAAACAGCGATATAGTTCTGAATACAAAGGTAGAGAAAGAAGCTTGTAAATTAGGATTGTCGCCGACAGCAAGCACAACAGCAATGCTGGCAATGGGCGATGCCTTAGCCGTAGTTCTTTTGCAGAAAAGAGGGTTCAAAAGAGAGGATTATGCCTTTTTTCACCCCGGGGGTGTATTGGGAAAACGACTGTTGTTAAAGGCAGAAGACATAATGCGTCAGAATGAAGCAAATCCGCTGGTTAAAGAGAGTGAATTAGTAAAAGATGTCTTATTAAAGATAACCCAAGCTCGAGCAGGAGCGGCGAGTGTGGTGGATGATAAAGGGATTTTGATTGGGATTTTTACCGATGGCGACTTGCGGCGGCATCTAAAAGCAAATATAAATTTGCTTGAGATGAAGGTAAACGAGGTAATGACCAAAAGTCCGACCGTTATTAATAAAGACAAATTAGTTGCCGAATGCCTAAAGATTTTTGAGCAAAAAAAGATTGACGAGATTCCGGTGGTTGATGAGAATAACAGATTAATTGGTTTGTTGGATATACAGGATGTGTTGAAATCAGGAGTAGCGTGAGAGTTAGGGAAATCCCAATGACCAAATCCCAATGCCCAATAAAATCCCAATTCTTTAAATCCCAAATAAGAAATAATAACCTTGGGGTTTAGGATTTGGGGCTTGATTGGTCATTGGTCATTGGGGCTTGGGGTTTATTAAACTACTCAGAGCAATTAGAAATTATGGAAACCCAACTTATTGAGAAATTTAGAAGGATTAAATTACTCCTCTTAGATGTAGACGGTGTTTTAACCGATGGGAGGATAATTTTTAGTAGTAGAGATGAATTAAAATTTTTTGATGTCCAGGACGGCTTGGGGATTGTCTTGTTGCGGCGGGCAGGGATTGACTCTATAATTATCACCGCCAAGAAGTCAAGAGCAGTAAGCAAAAGGGCAAAGGATATGGAGATAAAAGAGGTCTATCAGAATAGTCGCAATAAATTAAAAATTTATAACAAGATTTTACGGAGATATAAAATTCCCTCGCAAGAAATTGCTTTTATCGGCGATGAAATAATCGATATTCCGGTTTTAGAAAAAGTGGGTCTGAGTATCAGCGTTCCAAACGCTGTTGATGAGGTAAAAGAAAAGGTAGATTATATCACTCAAAAGCAAGGTGGAAGAGGGGCAGTGCGGGAAATTTGCGATTTGATTTTGAAAACACAGGGGAAATGGGAGGAAGCGATTGCTCAACTGTTATGCTGATTTTGGGCGTAACTGGGAGTTTTGGGACAGGCAAGACGACTGTCTGCCAAATATTTAAGGAATTAGGAGCAGAGGTAATTGATGCCGATAAAATTTCTCATAATATTTTAGAAAAAGGCGATATTCAAAACCAGGTTAAGGAATTATTTAATTTATCCCTCCAGCAATCCGCACAAGAATTCCGTTCTCAGATTGCCCAAATTGCATTTAAGGATAGAAAAAGCATAAAGAAATTAGAGAAAATTCTTCATCCCTTGATAATTAAGGAAATAAAAGAGAAAATATCTCAAGCCAAAGAAGAAATAGTTGTGGTCGATGCTCCTTTGTTGATTGAGACAGGATTAGACAAAATTGTAGATAAGTTAATTGTAGTTAGCGCTTCTTTAGAAAGGCAAATTTCTCGTGGTCAAAAAGAGAATTTTTCTCACAAAGAGGTTTTAGAAAGGATAGAGTGTCAAATTCCTTTATCCGAAAAATTAAAGCAAACTGATTTTATAATTGATAATGATGGAGAAATAGAAAAAACAAAGGAGCAAGTAAAAGAAATATATAAATTGTGTGAGGCGAAACCTCAACCGAAGGCTTCGCCCGAGGTTTCGCCTCGTAACTAAATTACAGGAGTAATCAATGAATGAAACAATGAATATCAGTGATTTAAAAAAGATGAATATGGCAGAGTTGACCAAGACCGCCCGCAATTTAGAGATTAATGGAATAAGCGGTCTAAAGAAACAGGACCTTATTTTTAAAATTCTGCAAACCCAGATTGAAAAGAATGGCTTGATATTTGGAGAAGGCGTTTTGGAGACCTTGCAGGATGGCTTTGGTTTTCTAAGAAGTCCTAATTACAATTATCTCCCCTGTCCTGATGATATCTACATTTCTCCTTCGCAGATTAGGAAATTCAATTTGTGCAAAGGAGATACAGTGAGCGGGCAGATTCGTCCGCCCAAAGAGGGAGAAAAATACTTTGCTTTGCTAAAAATAGAAGCGGTTAATTTCGAAAATCCGGAGCAAACAAGGGATAAGATTCTATTTGACAATTTAATCCCTATTTATCCCGATAAGAGATTTACCCTGGAGACCACTCCTGACGAAGTTTCTATGCGGGTAATGGATCTGATTACGCCGGTAGGAAAGGGACAGCGGGGGTTGATTGTTGCTCCGCCTTACAGCGGCAAGACGGTTTTATTGCAAAAGTTTGCCGATAGCATTACTACCAATCATCCTAATGCATTTCTGATTGTCCTGCTGATTGACGAGCGGCCGGAAGAGGTCACTGATATGCAACAGTCAGTAAAAGGAGAGGTAATTAGCTCTACCTTTGATGAACCGCCAGAGAGACATATCCAAGTCGCCGAGATGGTTTTGGAAAAGGCGAAGAGATTGGTAGAGTATAAGGGAGATGTAATAATCCTTTTAGACAGTATTACCCGCTTGGCGCGGGCTTATAATGCGGTTATGCCCCATAGCGGCAAAATCCTCTCCGGAGGAATAGATGCCGGTGCTTTGCAAAAGCCCAAGAGGTTTTTTGGCGCCGCTCGCAATATAAAAGAAGGGGGGAGCTTGACTATTGTTGCCACGGCTTTAGTGGACACAGGAAGCCGAATGGACGATGTTATCTTTGAGGAGTTTAAGGGAACCGGGAATATGGAGTTGCAATTAGACCGCAATCTTTTTCAGCGCCGGGTCTATCCTGCTATTGATATAAAGCGCTCAAATACGCGTAGAGAAGAACTACTTTTAAATCCGGGAGAATTAAATAAGGTTTGGTTATTGAGAAAGATGTTGCAGGAGTTGAGCAGCGTAGAGGCAATGGAGTTATTGGTGGGGAAATTAAAAAAGGTAAAGACCAATGAGGAGTTTTTGGCGATTATAAGGAATAAGGTATAAAGGGGGAGCTATGAAAGAGGGAATCCATCCGAAATACGAGGAAACGACAATTACCTGCGCCTGTGGTAATGTAATCCATACCCGTTCTACCAAGAAAAATGTTCATGTGGAAATCTGCTCTAAATGTCATCCTTTTTTTACCGGTAAGGAGAAATTAGTAGATTCTATGGGCAGGGTGGAAAAATTCAGGAAGAAATACGGGAAGAAGTAATGCGCATATTAGGAATTGATCCTGGGACAGTTATTACCGGTTTTGGAGTGATAGAAAAGAAAAAAGATAAACTGAAAGTCATCGATTACGGAATAATAAGACCAAAAGGCAAATCAACCCTTGCCCAACGACTAAAATATATCTATCAAGAGATTACTCAGATAATCGAAAAGAGCGATTTGGATATCGTGATTGTCGAGGATATATTCTTTCATAAGAATTTCCGTTCAGCGGCAAAGATTGGGGAAGCGAGGAGTGTAGCGATATTAGCGGCGGCAAATCAAGATTTAGAAATAGTAGAATATCTTCCTACCGAGATAAAGCAATCTGTAACAGGCAATGGGAGGGCATCAAAGGTGCAGGTGCAAAATATGGTAAAAAGAATATTGGGGCTTTCTGAACTTCCTTTTTCGGATGCCGCCGATGCTTTAGCTACGGCTATCTGCCATTGCCATAGATTAAAACAGACGACAGACGACAGACGACAGACGACAGAAAAATCTGTTTTCTGACTTCTGTTTTTTTGTCTTCCGTTATTATAATGTTCAACTACCTTCAGGGAATACTAAAAGTAAAAAAACCCGGATATATAGTTGTTGATGTTGGCGGAGTTGGTTATCAGCTCTCTGTTCCTCTATCAACCTTTGAAAAGCTCGGCGATTTAGAAACAAAGGTAAAAGTTCTCGTTTATCTTCATTTTTCGATTTCAGGGCCAAGCAGCAACCTTAAACTCTATGGATTTCTCAGTCAAGAGGAAAAGGACCTATTCAAATCGCTTATTTCTATTTCCGGAATCGGCCCGCGCATAGCCCTGACTATCTTATCGGGGAGCTCGGTAAAGGACTTTCAAAAAGCGGTCTCTCAAGAGAACTATCAGATACTTACTGTTGTTCCCGGGATTGGCCGAAAAACGGCCCAGCGGGTAATTCTTGAACTCAAAGAAAAGATAGAATTTCCTTTTTCAAAAGAGGAGAAAGGTATAGAGAAGGATGCCTTAGCCGCTTTAATCTCGCTGGGGTATAAAAGACAAACAGCTCAACAGGCGATAAGGAAGATTCTATCAGAAAAAAAAGAGATAAATTTAGAAGGGCTTATTAGAGAGACATTATGCCAATCCAGCCCATCACGCCTCTAAAAGAGACCGAGGATGTAGAATACGAAAATATTTTGCGTCCGTCTTCCTGGCAGAGTTTTGTTGGCCAGGAGAAGCTGAAAAAAAACCTGAAGGTGTTTATTCAGGCGGCTAAACAGAGGCAGGAGTGCTTAGACCATATCCTTTTTTTTGGGCCGCCCGGTTTAGGCAAAACAACTTTGGCTTATATTGTTGCCAAAGAAATGGATGTTGAAATAAAGGTTTCTTCAGGGATTATCCTGGAGCGCCCGGGAGATTTAGCCGGTTTGCTTACCAATTTGGAAAAAGGAAAAGTGTTGTTTATTGACGAGATTCATCGCCTTCCGCGAATTGTCGAGGAGTATCTTTATTCAGCAATGGAGGATTATTCTCTGGATATAATGATTGACAAGGGGCCTAACGCCCGTTCTTTAAAGCTGCATTTATCTGCTTTTACTTTGATAGGGGCTACTACCCGTAGTGGACTATTGACCTCTCCGCTGAGGTCGCGTTTTGGGGTAATTAGCCGTCTTGATTATTATTCGCCCAAAGACCTTTGCAGAATTATTCTCAACTCCAGTAAAATTTTAAATCTGACTATCGAGCAAGAGGGGGCGGAAGAGATTGCTTTGCGTTCGCGGGGAACTCCCCGCGTTGCCAATCGTCTATTAAGAAGAATAAGGGACTACGCTCAAGTAGAGGGGGAAGGCAAGATTAGCAAAGAAATCGCCGAAAGGGCGTTAGAAATGTTAGAGGTGGATAAAGCAGGTCTGGATGAGATGGACAAGAGAATTTTAGAAACGATTATAACTAAATTTAAGGGCGGTCCGGTAGGCGTAAACACAATTGCTGTGGCTGTAGGAGAAGAGCAGGATACATTAGAGGAAATCTATGAGCCCTATCTCATCCAGGAGGGTTTTTTGCAGCGCACCCCCCAGGGCCGAATAGCTACTGAGAGGGCATATAAGCATTTTAAGTTTCCTATCTTGGGTGATAAACAGAAAAAAATGCAATGGAATTAAGATACAAAACTCCTATTTTTATTCTAAGTGTATGCTTTTTGCTCTTTACTTCGTTGGCTTACGCCCTTGGCACGCCTCCCCCCAAACCTGAGCCTAACTATATCCGCGTTGCTATTGTCCAAAACGCCCGGCAATTAACCCTTTCCATAAAGGGAAGATATGAAATAGTCAGCCCTCATACCAATGAGGTTTTGATTAAAGGGAATTCCCTGCGACGAGCAAAGGTTTTGCCTGTGCGCAGCGGAGTGAAACTCAATAAATATCCGTTTAAGATTTATGCAATAAAAATCAAACCGGAAAGAAAAGCCGCAATTTTCTTAAATAGATACCGCCTGCGCGGGGATTTGGAGCTGATTAGACAAAAGAACGGAACCCTATTAGCCGTAAATGAGATTGACATCGAGGACTATCTCTGCGGTGTCTTGCGCGAAGAAGTTTCTCCGCATTGGCCGATAGCGGCATTAAAAGCCCAGGCAGTGGCCGCGCGCACCTTTGCTCTTTACCAAAATTCAGTTAATCGGGATAAGGACTACGCACTGGATAACACAATTTATTCTCAGGTCTATGGCGGGGTAAAGCAGGAGACCTGGCGGACAAACCGAGCAGTGCGCCAGACAGCCGGCGAGGTGTTAACCTATAATGAAAAAATCTTCCCTGCCTTTTTTCACGCTACTTGCGGTGGGCATACTGAGGATGCCAGCGAGTTATGGGATATTAATATTCCCCCCCTAAAAGGGGTGAGCTGTCCTTTTTGTAAGAGGTCTCCCCATTATTTCTGGAAGGCAAAAATTCCTTTTTCTCAAATTAAACAAAAATTGAATAAAAAAGGGTACAGGATAGGCAGAATTTCGCGTGTCTCGGCTATTGGCCGCAACAAGAGCGAACGGGTGGAGAAGATAAAAATAAGCGGTGATAAAGAAATCATAATAGGAGCAAACAAATTTCGTCTAATCGTGGGAGCGAATTTAATCAGAAGCGCAAATTTTAAAATGGCGGTGAAGAATAAGAATCTCCTTGTGCAAGGGCTTGGTTGGGGGCACGGCGTAGGCCTATGCCAGTGGGGGGCTTATTTTATGGCCAGGAAGGGCTTTAATTACCGTCAAATTTTGGGATATTATTATCCGGGAGCGAAACTTACGAATGAGAAGTAAGAATAAATAAAAGATTATCCTTCGCTTCGCTCAGGCTCTCGCCTTCGGCGAGGAAGGAAAGGCGGTGTAGCTCAGAGGTTAGAGCTAACGGCTCATACCCGTTATGTC
>DAOWKH010000023.1 GCA_030639955.1 Candidatus Omnitrophota bacterium
ATCAGTTGCGTTTGTTAAATTTATTAAAAATTAGTCAGATAGATGAGCGCTTAGAATTATGGACTTCGCCGGAGGACGAAAGATATATAAAGAATTTTCTTTCTCAAGAGTGGATTGGCAGCGGGCAGAGAATAATCGCTATAAATCTATTTGCCCAATGGGAAACAAAGAACTGGGGTTTAGAAAACCTTTCGCAATTAGCTACTAAACTGATGAAGCTCTATTCTGCTCGCATAGTTCTCATTGGGGAAAGTAGATATAAAAGGAAGAGCAGGAATTTTCAATCTTTGCTAAAAAACAGAATTATTAATGCCGTAGGAAAGACAAATTTGGGCCAGCTGACTTATTTGATCAAAAGATGCGAGCTTTTGATTACACCGGATAGTGCGGCGATGCATATTGCCGCCGCAGTGGGAACTCCCTTTGCGGCCTTATTTGGCCCAACCGACCCCCAGCGTCATCTTCCACCGGCAGAGAAATTCAAGGTGATTAAGAAAGCTCTGCCCTGCAGCCCTTGCTACAAGCATAACTGTCTGACAAAAAAGTGTATGAAAAGGATTAAGGTAGATGATGTTCTTGAAGCAGTAAAGGAGATAATCTAACAAGTATGCTTAAGATGCAAGATATTGAAAAGCTACGCAATCTGATTCGTGAACACGATTATAAGTATTATGTGGAGAATAAGCCACAGATATCTGACTATGAGTATGACCTGTTAATGCAGAGGTTGATAAAATTAGAGAAAGAGAACCCTTCTTTGGTTACCCCTGACTCTCCCACCCAGCGGGTTGCCGGCCGGCCGATAAAGGAATTTACTGCTGTCAGACATAAAACGCCAATGCTGAGCATAGAAAATACCTATTCTCCCCAGGAATTGAGAAAGTTTGATCAGCGCATCCGAAAGAATTTGCCCGATGATAAAAAAATAGAATATGTGGTGGAGCTCAAGATTGACGGCGTTTCGGTCTCTTTGTTATATGAGAACGGCGTTTTTAAACAGGGTTCAACCCGCGGAGATGGGCTCTATGGCGATGATATTACCCTGAATCTAAGGACAATCAAAGCAATCCCTTTACACCTACGAAGTGTAAACCCCGCCCCTGCAAGGGGCGGGGTAAAGGGTGATTTTCCGAGAGTGCTCGAATTAAGAGGCGAGGTCTATTTAGACCACCAGAATTTTTCCCGCTTGAATAAAGAAAGAAAGAAAAATGGCGAGGAGGTCTTTGCTAATCCGCGTAATGCCGCCGCCGGTTCATTAAAACTGCTTAACCCCCAGATTGTGGCTAAGCGGAAATTGAGTATCTGGCTGCACAGTTTAGGGTATTTAGAAAAAAGGGATAAATTTCCCCAATCGCAGGACGGCTTTTTAAAACGACTATCAGAAATGGGTTTACGGGTAAATTCCAATTTCAAACTTTGTTCCTCTATTGAAGAGGTTCTAAAGTATTGTAATTATTGGGAGAAGAAAAAGAAAGAATTAAATTATGACACCGATGGAATGGTAATCAAGATAAATTCTTTTGCTCAACAAAAGAGATTAGGGGCAACCAGCCGCTCTCCGCGTTGGGTAATTGCCTATAAGTTTTCCCCTGAGCAGGCAGTAACCCAAATAAAGGAGATCAAAAATCAAGTAGGTCGCACCGGTGTGATAACACCGGTAGCAATTTTAGAACCAATTCCTTTAGCCGGCTCAACAATAAGTCGGGCAACCTTGCATAATTATGATGACATTGTTAGAAAGGATATCAGTGTCGGCGATAAGGTAATAATTGAGAAGGCAGGGGAGATTATTCCTGAGGTAATCAAGGTAGTCCACAAAAAGCAGGGAAGAAAAAAATTTTCTTCACCACGAGTTTGCCCAACCTGCAAATCCAAGTTAATAAAATTAGAGGGTGAGGTTGCTCTGCGCTGTAATAATGCCGCCTGCCCGGCGCAATTAAAGATGCGTATCAGACACTTTGCCGCGCGCAGGGCGATGGATATTGAAGGATTGGGAGCGGCGATTATCAATCAATTAGTAGATGAAGGATTGTTAAGGGATTATGCCGATATCTATTTAGGACTGAATCTAAACAATTTGAAAGATTTAGAGAGGATGGGGGAAAAATCTGCCCAGAATCTTCTGCAGGGGATTAAGGATAGCAAAAACAGAGGGTTTTCAAAATTGATTTATGCCCTGGGAATTAGGCATATCGGAGAGCACTCGGCCGAGATTTTAGCCGAGAGATATTCAAATTTCGAGGAGTTGAAAAAAACAAATATAGAGGAATTAACAGCCATCTTTGAGATTGGAGAGATTGCCGCCGAGAGCGTCTATAACTTTTTTCATAATAAGCATAACTTAGAAATTTTGGGGAAATTGGCTCAGGCAAAAGTGATAAAAGTCCGAAAACCGAAAACCGCCCGCCTAGCCAAGTCGGCGAGGCTGGAAAACCGAAAACCGAGAATATTGCAAGGGAAGAGGTTTGTATTTACGGGGAGTTTAGAGAAATATAGCCGTTTTGAAGCCGAAGATTTGGTAAAAAAATTAGGCGGTTCTGTTTCTTCTTCGCTAAGCAAGAATACCGATTATCTGATTGCAGGTAAAGACCCCGGCTCAAAATATGCGAAGGCGAAGGAGCTGAAGATTAAGATTTTGAGTGAGAGAGAATTTGAGGGGATGATAAAATGAAAAAAATATCTATTTTATTTGTTATTATTCTTATTGCTACCCTGACGGGCACAGGCTGCCAAATTTTGCCCAAAAAAACGGAGTTCAAGAAGGAACCGGAGATTGAAATTTCAGAGCAAGAAATTTCTCCCTTCAACCAATATCAATCGGCTTATGTCTATTGGAAATCCTGGCATCAAGAACTGATTGAAAGGTTGGGGGTAAATACGCTGAAGGACAAACAGTGCTTTAAACAGACAACAGAGAACTTAGAAAGGATGAGCAGCTTTTTAGATGAGGAACGAAAGGAAAAATTGAGTGTTTATATCTCTTCTTTATCAGAAATAAAACAGAAAATGGAGAAGAAAAGACAGAGTCCTTCAAAAATATATGATTTTAAAAAGGAGTTAGAAAGAATAGAAAGAGAGATTAAGCGGGAGTTTGCTCCCCAAAAGGTGTTTTTGAGATAACCCTCATCCCAAACCCCTGCCTAGCGGCAGGCAGGCGCATTGGAATTGGGTTAAGAGAGGAAAACGGAAATAATATGTTAGTTTTTATTGATGAATCAGGAGACCCAGGTTTTAAGATTGAACAAGATTCAAGCAGGTATTTTGTAGTTGCTTTTAGTCCTTTATGGCCAAAATAAAAAAGCCTGAATTCCTATCCCTTGCGAGAACGCACACCATAAAGGCGACTAATCAGAATTCAGGCACTTCCAATATTAAATATACCACATATTTTGTAAGGTTGGCAAGTGTTATTTTTTACAGCGTTATTTTTATCTCATTCCAAGCCCGCCTACGGAGTTGAATTAGAAAAATGAATAGAGTAGTAGAAGGTGTTTAAGGTGAGCGAGGTTTCGCCTCATTCGTAGATAAATTACGAAGTTTATTAAGTGAGTTCAATTGTCAAAAGAAGAAAATAAATCTTTAAGGTCACAATTTGTGACCTTAAGACTTGGTCGTGGACAGCATAGAAAATATTTCCCGTATGTTTTTACTGAGCAAGGGGTTGCTATGCTTTCAAGTGTTCTTAATAGCAGAAGGGCTATTCAGGTAAATATCGGCATAATGCGGATATTTGTCAATATAAGAAAATTGGTTTCTACAGATAAAGGAATGCTTAACAGAATGGATCAATTGGAAAATAAGATTCAATCGCACGACAAGAAAATAAGAACGATATTTGAAGTTATCCATAGACCATTAAATACCAAATTGCTGTCTCCGGGGAAACCGTTTTCAAATAAAAAAGCGGTTAGAGATGTTATTAGTTCTTGTAAAAAATATATCTATTGGGTAGATAAATATTTTTCCAGAGCGGGGTTAGATTGGTTATTAGAATCGCTTAACACCAATAAAGTAAAAAGTATTAAGATTCTAATGACTTCGGAAAAGATGAACGAGAAATTTATATCTTCGTATAAAGATTTAAAGGCAGAACTCAAAAGCAGTGGTGTAAAGTGTGAATTACGGGTTATAATTGATAATAAATTGAATGCTGATATTCATGATAGATGGATTATTTCAGAAAATCTATGCTATAACATGCCATCGACTGATACTGTTATAAGAGGGCAATATAGTGAAGTAAAAAGAACGGCAAATTTTCCGCCATTTGGTGAATGGTGGAAGAAAAGCAAGGATATTTAAAAAATGATTTTAGAAAACATTGTTGTAGGTATAACCGAGGCGAATTGCTATCTCTTTGGCGATGCACAGACCAAAGAGGTAGCTATTATTGATCCTGGCGCAGAGGCAGACAAAATAAAAGAGTGTATCAGGCAGGGTAATTACATTGCTCGTTTGATTATCAATACCCACGGGCATATTGATCACATCGGAGCAAACAATGGATTTAATCTGCCCATTTTTATTCATAAAGACGATGCTTCTTTTCTAACCGATTCCTCAAAGAATCTATCTCTATGGATGGGGAGTTCCTATAAGTCGCCGCCAGCAAGTAGATTATTAGAGGACGGAGATGAGATAAAGATTGGTAACCTAATTTTGAAGGTCATTCATACTCCGGGGCATACCCCGGGAGGAATTTGCCTAAAATACAAAGATATTCTGTTTAGCGGTGATACACTGTTTTGCGGGGGGATAGGCAGAACAGATATCCCCGGCGGTTCAGAAGAGACATTGTTAAAATCAATAAAAGAAAAATTATTTTCTTTGGATGAAAAGATAACCATCTATCCGGGGCATGGGCAATCCTCTACATTAAGCAAGGAAAAGTTGCAAGTTTCAGACTAAAACTATGCAGAACCTAATTACTGAATTCTTGAATTACATTTCCTTGGAAAGGGGATTATCCAAGAATACCTTTCTTGCCTATAAAATGGATTTAGAGAAATATTCTTCTTTTTTGAAAAAGAAAGGTAAGACATTTTCAGATGTAGAGCCGGATGATATAACTAATTTTCTCTGGCAGGAAAAAGAAAAGAAAAAGGCGGCGACCTCTTTAGCCCGCAATTTAGCGGCAATAAAATCCTTGCACCGTTTTTTAGTGAGTTATGGCTTTTTGAAAGAGGATATTACTAACTTAATCGGTTCGCCAAAATTAGGCAGAAAACTGCCGCGGGTTTTAGATATCGCAGAAGTAGATGCGCTTTTAGTTCAACCAACCAAACAGAGAAGTTGGCAAGGGGCTCGCGACAGGGCAATCTTAGAGCTGATGTATGCTACAGGTGTGCGGGTGAGCGAACTTTCGGATTTAACCATGGCAAGGATAGATTTGAAAGAGAAAATAATAAGGTGCGTAGGAAAGGGAAACAAAGAAAGAATTGTCCCCTTTGGCAGGAAAGCGGCAGAGGCAATAAGAAGATATCTAAAGATAGTGCGACCCAAGCTGAACAAAAAAAACAATGACTATCTGTTTTTAACTGTGCACGGAAATAAGATGTCCCGCCAGAGAATCTGGCAGATGCTCAAAAAATATATTCGGACGGCGGGCATCGAAAAAAAGATTAGTCCGCATACCCTGCGTCATTCTTTTGCCACCCATCTTCTTCAGCGCCATGCAAGCTTAAGAGTGGTGCAAGATATGCTCGGACACAGCAATGTAGTAACCACTGAGATTTATAGCCATCTTTCTCCGCATCGCCTAAAGGGGGTGCATCAGGATTATCATCCCTTGGGAAAGGAGTAAAACAAAAGCCGAACATCACGCAAGAATTTTGCATTTCTCACTCTCGTGATTTTTTATTAACGCTAAAATCTGCGTCTCGGCAGGCAAAAATCAAACTCGCCCGTCTCTGTTCCGAAACGTTTCGGAACATCGACGGTCTCAAACATGATTTTTGTATTTCCTGCCTCGACTTAATTTTAGCTAAAAAAACCAATGTTCGCTCAAAACGCAAAATTCTTGTGTTAAATTACTAATGTTATTAGCAATTGATATTGGAAACACAAGCATAAATTTAGGGCTGTTTAAACAGGACGAGCTGATTGATAAATGGAAGGTTTGTTCTTCTGCCTATCGGGATTTATTCAAAGGAAGGGAAAAAAGAGATATAGAGGCGATAATTATCTGTTCGGTAGTTCCCTCTCTTTGTCAAAAGATAGAAAAGAGCTTGAATGAGGAATTGAATATCAGGCCTTTGGTGGTAGGAAAGAATATTTCTGTAGTTCTCCCCAATCTCTATCAACAACCAAAACAGGTAGGTCAGGACAGATTGGTTAACTCTTTAGCGGCAGCCGAGATTTATGGCTTTCCGGTAATTGTTATTGATTTTGGCACCGCAATTACCTTTGATTTCGTTTCCAAAAATAGAGAGTATTTGGGAGGGATTATTGTGCCGGGGATAAAGCTTTCTGTGGATGCCCTTTCGCAAAAGGCCGCTCTTTTGCCGACAATTAAATTAGTTTCTTCGCAAACCCCGGAAGATTTATTAGGCAGGAACACAGTTCAAAGTATGTTGGCCGGGGCAGCTTATGGATTTGGGAGTTTATGCGATGCGATAATTAAAAAAATGCGCGAAAAATATGGGAGAGATATTCTGACTGTGGGCACTGGCGGCGATATTTCTTTTATCAGAAGTTATTGCTCTCAAATAAATAAGATAGATGAAGAGCTAAGTTTGAAGGGGCTTTGGCTCATATATAGACAAAAAATAGAGAAAAAGTAATAAAAAATCCCTTGAATAAGGAATATTTCCCAAAAATAGGGGTTTATTGCCTTAAATCGGGGTTGACTTTAAAGGGGCTATAGAGTAAACTATGTCTCTTGTTAATTTAGATAAAGCTACAACCCCCACCGTTTTGTCCACCTCAGGCGGACAAAACGAAACAGTGGGGGCAATTTCACCATACGATTTAGTCTCCTTGCAGTTGCCTAAATCGTGGTGTCATTGAAGGAGGGAAAATTATGGCAAAGCAGTTATTATTTAGTGAAGAGTGTCGTCAGGCAGTAAAGAAGGGTGTGGACCAGTTAGCAAAGGCAGTGGTAGTAACTTTGGGGCCAAAAGGACGCAATGTGGCATTGGATAAAAAATTTGGCTCTCCTACTATCACTAAGGATGGAGTGACTGTAGCCAAAGAAATAGAATTAGAAGACCCTTATGAGAATATGGGTGCTCAGATGGTCAAAGAAGTTGCCTCCAAAACCAGCGATTTGGCCGGCGATGGGACAACTACTGCCACTCTTTTAGCCCAGGCAAT
>DAOWKH010000098.1 GCA_030639955.1 Candidatus Omnitrophota bacterium
ATCATGTCTGAGACCGCCGAAGTCCCGAACCGTTTCGGGACAGAGGCGGGCGAGTTTGATTTTTGCCTGCCGAGACGCAGGTTTTAGCGTTAAGAAAAAATCACGAGAGCGAGGAATGCAAAAATCCTGTAAAGCATTTACAAATTTTTCCTCAGCACCACAAAAGAGATTGTTGTAAAAAGAAGATGTGGAAACCATGGCGAAATTAAAGGAGGCAAAATCCACGCTTTGCCCAGAGCTAAACGGAAAGAGAGAAAACTATAATATAGTAGACCCAAAAACAAACAAATTCCTATCCGGACAAAGAGCCCTCCCTTCCCTTTAGTTGCCATTCCAAAAGAGATTCCCAGAAATATAATTACCAGGTTTATCCAGGGAAAAGAGATTTTATAGTGCCAATCCACCAATTCTCTTCGGGGTTTATAATTAGCCGAAGACAGCCGCTTAATCATTTTTCTTAGCTCGCTACTGCTCATAAACTCAATCCTCTTTGCTGAATTCAGAAAATCAGTCGGTTTTTCCTCTATATCTATTATCTTTTGCTTATATTTTAAGGACTCAACAATAGTTTCACCAGAAGAGTTTAGTTTAGAGATGATGAGACCAGAGAAATTCCATCTATTGTTGAGCCACTCTGCTTTTTTGGCGGTAATCCTTTGGCGGATGTGTTTATCTTTATCCTGAACAAAGATTATTATATCTTTGGCAATATTTTTTTGTGTATCGTATTCTTTTATATAGAATATCTGATTTTTACTTCCGTAGAGAGTAACATTATGCAGGATTTTTTCTTTCTTGGACAAAGGATTGAAAGTTAGAGGAACAAGCTTCTCGCTGACAATGAAAATTCCTAAACTGATGATTACTCCCAGACAGAGAATAGGCGCAGTAGTTTTTATAAAATTTATTCCCGCTGCTTTTATAGGAGTTATTTCGTTGGTCTTTTCTAAACTCCCCAGGCAGTGAAGGCTGGCTAGGAGTGCGGCTATGGGAGTGGTGCGGGTAAGAATAAGAGGAATATAGTTTAGATAATACTTGAGCAAAAAGAGAAGCGTCCATTTTTGCTTAATGATTTCATCCAAATTGTCAAATAAATCTACGATGATATAAAGAAAGATAAACAGCAATAAACAATAAAATAGAGGGAGCAGGAAACGTTTTAAGATATAACGGTGCAAAATAATCATCTTTCCACCGCCAAATAAGTCAAGATTAACCCTGCCACAATAATAATCACAGTTGGCAGCCACATCCAGAAATAGGGATTTGCGTTTTTAGAGATAACCAACCCTTTGCCTGCGGCCATTAGCAGATAATAAAACAGAATAATACCCAAGCCCAGGCTAAATCCAATAGATTTTTCTCCGCGTTTAGTAATTACTCCTAATGGAAAGCCAATAATTATAAAAGCAAGCACTGAGAAGGAAAAGGAAAATTTTCGCTGTATTTCGGCAATCAGAGGAATAGCCGGAATTTCCTTTCTTCTTAATTGTTTTATTTCCCCTTTCAATTCTTTAATATTCATATCTTTAATCTTTTTTTCTGTCTTTTTCCTTTTTAATTGTTGGGTAAGGTTTAAAATCAAGGGGTACTCCTCAAAATTGCATTTATAAAATTTATCTGGGTCAGAAGGGTCTTGCTCCTCGCTGGAGCCTTTAATCAGCTTTAAAATAATCTTTTTCTCTTTAGGCGTGGAAGCAGATAAAAGCAGTCCTTCGCGAGCAATAATCGTGCGTGTTTTTTTCCCCTCCCGCGGTTGATAAATACGGATATGCTTTAGTTCGTTTCCTTTAATCTCATGGATGAAGATAATGTAGTCCTTGAATTCTTTAATAAAGCGACCACTCTCTAAGTAAGATGTGGGTTTGCGGGTACCAATTTCAATAATGGTTTTCCGAAAAGCAAAGTGGCTCCAGGGGATGATATGGTTTTCCAGGACTACCAAAAAAAGACTTATTGTAATTCCTATTATTATTAGAGGTATTAAAAGCCGATAAAGAGCAAATCCACTACAGCGAATAGCGGTAATTTCATTATTAGCAGAGAGATAACCAAAGGTTAAAAGGATAGAGACAAGCACTGCCATCGGAATTGTGTAGTTCAGTAAAGAAGGAAGGAGCAGAAGAAAAAGTTTGCTTACAGAGAATAAACTCACTCCTTTATTGATTACTAAATCGGCTAATTTTATGAGATTGCCGAGAATTAGGATAAAGGTAAAGATAACAAAAGCGAAGATGAAGGAATTACGTAGTTCTTTTAGAATATAGGAATTCAAAATCTTCATTTTATCACTGATGACACTGACGAAAATCACTGATGACACTGATAATCCATCTGTGTAATCTTATCTTCCTGCTAATGTCAAAACCTCTATCCTCTTTGCCCCTTCTTGTTTTAAAACCCGCGAGCATTCATTAGCCGTCGCTCCGCTGGTGAGCACATCATCAATTAGAAGGATAGATTTTTGAGTGACCTCTTTTGCGTCTCTGATTTTGAAAGCGCCGGCAATATTGGAAAGTCGCTTTTCCGGGGGAAGAGTGGTCTGGGAGGTGGTCTGTTTGATGCGGATTAGGGCGTTGGCAATGGGAACAGGGATTTGCCGGTTGATTTCTTTAGCCAAAAGTTCAGCTTGATTAAACTCTCGCCGACGAAGTTTTTTAGGGTGCAAAGGGACAGGAACGAGGGTATCTATTGTTTGCCAATTTAAATTGGTCTTTATAAAATCGATCATTAGTTTTCCTAACGATTTTGCCAGATATTTCTGCCGGCGATATTTAAACAAATGAATCAGCTCTTTAATTATTCCCGTATATTTACCCACTGCCCAAGCCCGTTCAAAATAAAGTGGTGAACAATCGCATTTAACACAAAAAGGAGGTTTATTTTTGATGATTTTATCATAGCAAGCAGGACAGAGATAAGAACCATCATCAAAATTCAACTTTTTCCGGCAGATGAGGCAATTTAAAGGATAGATTAAATCAAGGGATTTTTTGAGGATTACTTTAAAATTTGTCAACCATTTCTGCATTTGCTGATATGATACTATTATTTTAGATGATTGTCAAACACTAACAGGATTTTTGCATTTTTCACTCTCGTGGTTTTTTCTTAACGCTAAAATCCCCGCCTGCCAATCTGGCGGGCAG
>DAOWKH010000015.1 GCA_030639955.1 Candidatus Omnitrophota bacterium
CGGTGCTCATAGCGAGCTTAGCGGAATGATGCTCATCGCCGCATACCACAAACAATGTGGTCAGAAACGCAAATTGGTAATAGTTCCTGATTCCTCACACGGAACAAATCCGGCCAGTGCGGCCGTAGCCGGCTATGAGGTAATAGTTGTTCCTACAAATAAACAAGGTTTTATGGATTTGAAAGAATTTAAAAATAGATTGAGTGAGGAAGTGGCCGCGGTAATGCTTACTTGTCCTAATACATTGGGTATTTTCAATCCCCAGATAAAAGAAATTTGCGACGCTGCGCATAAGGTTGGGGCGCTTATGTATTATGACGGAGCCAATCTCAACGCAATTTTGGGAAAGTTGCGTCCGGGCGATATTGGATTTGATGTTGCGCATTTAAATCTACACAAAACATTTTCTGCGCCTCACGGCGGAGGCGGGCCTGGCGCAGGTCCTCTGGGAGTGAATAAAAAATTAGCAGAGTTCCTGCCTATTCCGCGGGTAATAAAACGCTCAGATGGCACATTTGCCCTGAATTACCACAAACCCAAGTCCATCGGTTGTATTGCCCCTTTTTATGGCAACTTTGCAGTTGTTTTAAAGAGCTATGCTTATATAATGCTTTTGGGCAGGCCAGGGTTGATAAGGGTTGCAGAGCACGCTGTTCTTAATGCTAATTATTGCCGGGTTCTGCTCGAGAAATATTTTGCGATTCCTTATAACCGGGTGTGCATGCACGAGTTTGTCCTGTCGGCAAACAGGCAAAAAAAATTGGGAGCAAGCGCGCTTGATATAGCGAAGTATTTAATTGATAAAGGGTTTCACCCGCCCACAATTTATTTCCCCTTGATTGTCCAAGAGGCGATGATGATAGAGCCGACCGAGAGTGAATCTAAACAGACACTGGATAGTTTTATAGAAGCAATGGCAGAGATTGCCAAACTTGTCGAGACAGAACCACAAAGATTGAAAGATGCTCCCCAAACTACCTCGGTAAAGCGGCTAAATGAGACAAAAGCCGTTAGGGAGCTTAAGTTAAGGTATGATGCCGAACGCAGTGAGGCATAATAGTTGGCGGCTTATATCGCCCCGATACAGCGATGCTTGGACCAATATGGCTATTGATGAAGCCATCCTGCGAGGGTATATTGCCGGTGTTGCACCGCCCACCCTCAGAATCTATGGCTGGAAACCCAATGCAATTTCATTGGGATATTTTCAAAAAGCGGGGGATGTTTTAGATATAGTCAACTGCGGACAGCAGAAGATTCCTTTTGTGCGGCGGATTACGGGCGGAGAAGCGATTTTCCATAGCGATGATGTTTCCTATAGCATTATCTGTTCCAGGAAAGACCTGGTTCTTGCCGAATCGGTTAAACATAGTTTTAAAATTCTCACCTCATTTCTTATAAACAGTTATAATGCCTTGGGGTTGGAGGCGTCTTTCTTTTCCGAGATTTTGAATGAGGTTTCGCCTCCTTCAAATAAAAGATGCTCAACCTTTTGCTTTGCTACCCGTCAGGGCTTTGACATTAGTGTTGGAGGAAAAAAAATCGGCGGTAATGCCCAAAAGAGGATAAAAAATATTATCTTCCAGCAGGGCTGTATACCTTTAAAGCTGGATATCAAAATAATTAGAGCGCTTATGCGTGAAGACCTAAGCGATATAGAGAATAGAACTATCGCATTAGAAGACGCCCTTGGCAGGAAGATTCTTTTTGCCGAGTTTGCCTCTGCAATTGTCAGCAGTTTTGAAAAGACCTTTTCTCTGAAACTCGTTGAAGGCGAACTTACGCCCTTTGAATCAAAGTTAGCAAAATTACTGAAAAAAGAGAAATATGGCAGTAGAGAGTGGAATTACTCCCGGTAGGCCTTCGGCCGGTAGGTCTCCGAAAAGAAAACCGGCCTGGTTGAATAAGAAGATTGATTTTAGAAAATGCCGGGATTTGGATATTCTTTTCAAAGACCTGAATTTAAATACAATCTGTCAGCAGGCAAAATGCCCGAACATCTCGGAATGTTTTTCTCAAGGAGTGGCTTCATTTCTTATATTAGGAAATATATGCTCAAGGGATTGCCGATTCTGCGCCGTGGATAAAGGAATTCCTCAAGATGTAGATTTCGCTGAACCCAAGAGAGTAGCCGAAGCTGTGCGAATACTGGGATTAAGACATGTTGTAATTACCAGCGTTAGTAGAGACGATTTGGCTGATGGCGGAGCGAGTATGTTTGCAGAGACGGTTATTGAGATACGCAAAACCCGCTTCGCCGATTCAGCGAGGCGAGTACACAAAGATGCAACAGTGGAGGTATTAGTTCCCGATTTCAATGCTAAAGTTGAATCAATACAGAAAGTAGTAAATGCAAAACCGGATATATTTGCCCATAATCTGGAAACTGTCCATAGATTATATGTAGAGGTTAGAAAAGGAGCGGATTACATACGCTCGTTGAATGTTTTGGGAGCGGCAAAAAAGCTGAACAAGAATATATATACCAAATCGGGTATTATGCTGGGATTGGGAGAAAATGAACAAGAGGTTTTGGACCTCTTTTGTGATTTGCGAAAAACAGAATGTGATTTTTTAAGCATTGGCCAATACTTGGCTCCGAGTTTTAGACATTTTAAGGTGAGAGAATATATAAAACCGGAGAAATTCCTGTTCTACAAAAACAAAGCCCGAGAGTTGGGTTTTGGCCATATAGAAAGCGGTCCGTATGTGCGCAGTTCGTATTTAGCGCATAGGTATATTGGAGGGTTAATATGAATCTATTATTGTTTATTATTATCCTTACTATATCA
>DAOWKH010000111.1 GCA_030639955.1 Candidatus Omnitrophota bacterium
ATTTGCGCCCCGACGCAATGTCGGGACGCAAATCTGAGTTTCATTTACATTCTTTTGGGAGCAGAGATTCCCAGCAGATTCAGTCCTTTTTGCAAAACGAGCTTTGTGCAATTTACTAATAACAGACGGGCAGAACTTAATTCTTTATTTTCGGTAACCACCCGATATTGGTCGTAAAAGCTATGGAAAGCCGAGGCCAATTCGTATAAATAGGTAGTAAGGCGATGCGGTTCTAATCTCTGGGCAATTGAGCTCAAAACATCGGGAAATTCTCCTAATTTTTTGATTAACCCGAGCTCCTTTTTTTTATTCAACAAAGATTCTAAATCAGCGATGTCCTGAAACTTAACAATATTTTTAGCAGACCCCTTTGCAAACTCAATAATGTTGCAAATCCGAGCGTGAGCATATTGGATATAGTAAACCGGATTCTCTAAACTTTTCTCCTTTGCCAATTCTAAGTCAAAATCAAGATGGCTATCACTGCGTCGGCTAACAAAGAAAAAACGCGCCGCATCCCTGCCAATCTCCTCAATCAGTTGACGCAAACTAATAAATTCCCCTGCCCGCGTGGACATCGCCACCTTTTCTTTGCCGCGGTATAGGGTTACTAATTGCACAATCAAAATAGAGATGCTCTCCGCAGAATGCCCTAACGCCTGCACCGCCGCCTTCAGCCGCGCAACATAACCGTGATGGTCAGGTCCCCAAAGGTTGATAACCTTTGCAAACCCACGCTGGTACTTATTCTGGTGATAAGCAATATCAGGAGCAAAGTAGGTAAATTCACCGTTGCTCTTTATTAGCACGCGGTCTTTATCGTCGCCAAAAATACTGGATTTAAAAAAGGTTGCCCCTTCTTGTTTTAAAATATATCTTTTTTTTTCCAACTCCTTGATTGCCTGTCTAATTTTTTCTGTTGATAGAGTTCTCTGACTAAACCAGGTATCAAATTCTACCCCAAAATCCTGCAAATCTTTCTTTATCTGTTTTAAAATTAATTTAACAGCAAATTGAGCAAAAAAATCTATTTTGCTTTGGCGGGCTTTCTCTTTTTCTTGCTCAAAGATAATCCGGGCAATCTCCTTGATATAATCACCCTGATAGCCCTCGGCAGGAATAGAAGCTTTTTCTCCCCGTAGGCCTACCGGTAAAATTTCTAAATACCTCGCCCGGGTTGATTCTCCTAATAACTTTATCTGGTTACCTTCATCGTTAATGTAATACTCTCGGCTTACCTTATACCCCTGGTCATTTAGAATATTGGCTAATGTGTCGCCTAAGGCGGCCTGCCTCCCGTGGGCAATATTCAACGGCCCGGTAGGATTAGCGCTTACAAACTCAATATTTATTTTTTTACCTTCGCCTAAATCTGAGCATCCGTAGATTACGCCCTTTTTATCTATCTCTTCAAGAACCTCAAACAGAGAACTCTCTTTGAGGAAAAAATTAATAAATCCCGGAGAAACAAATTTGATATCCCTAATTCTTTGCCCCAGAAATTCATCTTTATTCAATTCTCTTTTTAACTGCTCGATAATACTCTTTCCTATCTCCTGCGGTTTTCTGTTTAAGTCGCTGGCGACCTGCATTGCCGCATTTGTGGAAAAATCGCCAAAATTCTTTTTCGGCGGCTTTTGGAGAAGAACCTCTATCTCCTCGCCAAAATTCTCCTTAACTATCTTGGCGATTAAATTGGATAATTTAGATTTAAGCATCTTTCTTCACCCCTTACTTACACGCCGGGGGTGCAAGTGGGTTCAACCTTAAACAGAGTTTTAGCATTCTCCGTAGTTATCTTTACTACTTGTTCAAAAGAAACACTTTTTATTTCAGATAAGGCCTCAGCTACATATCTTACATAGCTCGGTTCGTTTCTCTTGCCCCGTTTTTGCTGGGGGGCTAAAAAAGGACAATCTGTCTCTAATAAGATTTTTTCTAAAGGAACAAAAGCGGCAACCTCCCTTGTCTTGTGGGCGTTGGGAAAGGTCAGATTAGCGGTAAAAGAGATAAAAAACCCCTGGTTAAGAACTCGGTCGGCAATCTCTTTATTCCCACCAAAACAATGAAAGACGCCTTTACTGCTTTTTTCATCTTGTAAAATCTCAACAGCATCTAAGTAAGCATTTCCATTATCTATGTCTGAGCGGCTATGGATGATTAAAGGAAGGCAATTGTCTTTTGCCAAGCGAATAAATTTGCGAAAGGTCTCTTGTTGAACCTCTTTAGCAATCGGATTTTTGAAATAATCCAGCCCCACTTCTCCAATGGCTATTGTCTTTTTGTGTTTAGCTAATTCTCTGAATTTATCTAATGTATTTTCAGTAGCATAGTGCGGATGAACTCCGACTGCGGCATAGATAAAATTATGCCTTTGGGCTAATTTCAGGGCTTCTTTGCTATCTTCTAAATTTATTCCTACATTTATCAGACATTCTATACCCTTTTCTCTACTCCTTGAAATAACCTCTTCTCTATCCGAATTATAATCAGAAAAATGCAGATGAGCGTGAGTGTCAAACATTAATTCGCGGAAACAACGGTTTTCCTTTTTTAATCTTATCCTTACCTAATTGTTCTATTATTGACTCTGCTGTCCGGGGCATAAAAGGTGATATGGCATCGGCGACCTTCCTGAGCACCTCAACCAATAAATGGATAAAGTTCTTCAATTCATCTATTCTGTTTTCTTTGGCTAAAATCCAGGGCTTACTATCCTCAATATATTTATTTGCCATATTTATCAATTCCCAGATTTTATCCAACGCCAGGTTAAAATTTAGATTGGACATACAGAGATTAACATCAGCTGAGAATCCATCCAATTTTTGCTTCCATTGCTTATCTAAAATACCCGCCTGACGGCTCGCCTCGCTTCGCTGGCGGAGCGGGCGAGGCAGGTCGGTATCAGGGAGATAGCCATTAAAATACTTCTCTACCATTGTCAGTGTCCTATAAACAAGATTACCCAAGTCGTTGGCAAGATCATCATTAATACGTTTGATCAAAGCATCTTCAGAAAAATTACCATCTTCTCCAAAACGGATTTCTCTCAGCAGAAAATATCTTAGGGCATCTGCGCCATATCTGTTCACTAATTTTATAGGATTTACCGCAACGCCTTTGCTTTTGCTTATTTTTTCTCCTTTAATATTAACAAAACCGTGCACAAAAATTTTTTTGGGTAACTGAATATCAGCCGCCAACAGCATTGCCAACCAAACTACACTATGAAACCAGAGAATATCTTTGCCGATTAAATGCAAATCCGGCGGCCAATATTTTATAAATTTTTCCTCAGGGAAATCCAAAACAGAGATATAGTTGAGCAGGGCATCAAACCAGACAAAAATCACATATTTTTCATCTACCTGTCTGCCGCCAAGGCAAGTAGGCAGAGGAATGCCCCAGTCAAAACCGGAGCGCGAAATGCTTAAATCTCTGATCCCCTGTTTTATCCTATTAATAATTTCCTTTTTTCTCGTTTGCGGCTGAATAAAATCTTTATTATTTTGAATATACTCAAGAATCCTTCCTTGGTATTTACTCATTTTAAAGAAGTAACTCTCCTCTTTTATCTTCTCGGCTTTTTTATTGTGGACAGGGCAAAGGCCTTCTTTTAAATCTTTTTCAGTATAAAATGCCTCACACTCAACACAGTATAATCCTTCATATAGTCCTTTATAAATATCACCTTTTTCATAAATCTTTTTAAATATGGTTTGGACTATTTCTGTATGTGGCTTTGATGTAGTTTTTATAAAACTATCGTAAGATATATCTAATTTTCCCCAGAGTTCAATAAATTTTTTAGACATCCTTTCAGTGAACTCTGCTGGATTTTCGTTTGATTTCAAGGCGCATCTTTGTATTTTCTGTCCGTGTTCATCTGTGCCGGTTGAAAAGAATACATCATCGCCGAGCTTTCGATGCCATCTGGCAATAACATCAGCGCAAACCTTTTCATAAATATGTCCGATATGGGGAAGAGCTGAGGGATAATCGATTGCCGTTGTAATATAAAATTTTGACATTGTTACACAAGGTCGTAAAGTCACAAGTCACAAGGTCACAAGAGAATTACTTATGACGTGGTAACGTTGAAATTTTGAAACTTTGTGATTTATGACGTTGTGACTTGGTGACGTGCCTGCCCCGTAGGCTTCGACGATACGTCGGAGTCCTTCGGGGGCAACTGGTGACCTTCTGCTGTGGTTTGATTACTATCTTTTACATAAGTAGGATGCTCATAAGCTAAGCAGCACATTAGCCGACCACAAAGCCCGGAAATTTTGGCTGGATTTAAAGGAAGGTTCTGTTCTCTGGCCATACGCATTGTTACTGTGCCAAACTCTTTTAAAAATTTAGTGCAACACAGAGGCCGCCCGCAAGGTCCAAATCCACCCTTCAACTTTGCTTCATCGCGCACCCCAATCTGACGCATCTCTATTCTTATCTTGAATATAGCCGCCAAATCTCGCACCAACTTTCTGAAATCTATCCTCCCTTTTGCGGTGAAATAAAAAATCACTTTACCCTGGTCAAAAGAATATTCTGCCTGAATCAGTTTCATATCTAATTTGTGTTCACCTATTTTTTTAAAGCAGACATCAAAAGCTTGCTTTGCCTTTTTTTCATTCTCCTTGATTTTTTTTAAATCAATATCTGTGGTTTTGCGAATAACTCTTCGTAGAGGTTGTTCAATATCGCTATCTAAAATCACCTCGCGCGGAGAAAGAACCTGACCATAATCCAAACCGCGCTCTGCTTCAATAATTATATAATCTCCTATAGCCAAATTTAGACCATTGGTGCTGTAATAAATAATTCCTCCACCTTCTCTGATTTTTACTTCTACGACTTCAAACATCAATAAGTTCACAACTTACGGAGCAAAGCGACGTAAGTTGTTTGAACGCATTGACCCCCCCTGCATTCTTTCAGAATGAAAGAAGGGGGGGGCAATTCAGCCATATAATTTAGTTTCTTCCGAAGTTTCGGGGTCGCCTAAATTGTGGCTTCATTTATCCTCTCTCTCATATTCGCAAAGGCTATCTTGGGATTGACATTATGTTTTAATAAATTATATGTTTGGTTGATAAGCTCTATGTTTTTCTCCAATTCTTCATAAGAATATTTTTTCTCTTCCTTTTCTATTGCCTCTGCTTTTTGTTTATTAAACAAAAAAATTTTGTTCCTGGATAATTTGAATATCAGAATATCCCGCCACCAACAGATGGCCGCTCTAAAAATTTCCTCCCGTTCTCCTTTTGTTTTAGTTAACAATTCTTTCTCGTTATTAAACGGGGTTAACCCTGTTAAATTGTCCCGAAAGCTTTCGGGACACCCCGACATTTGTCGGGGATTTAACAGGCTAAATCTAACTATCTGGCAACGCGAAACTATCGTTGGCAAAAGTCCTCTTATGCTATCGCTAAAGATAATTAATAAAGAATGGGCAGGTGGTTCTTCTAATGTTTTCAATAAGGCATTAGCTGCTTCTTCTGTCATTAGCTGCCCACTTAGAATAAAGGCTACTTTCCATTTGGCTGAATAAGGCCTAAGTGAAATCCAGCGTTGAAGTTCTCTAATTTCATCAATCTTTAAAGAATCCTCAGGTGTAATTATCTTTAAATCCGGATGGATAAGCTCTTTGAGTTTGCGGCAGGAATAGCAGCTTCCGCAAATTTCTTCTTCTCCCTTTTCACAATTAAGCATCTGGGCAAAACCTATGGCTGTCTTTTTCTTCTCTTGTTCATCCTGTCCTACAAAGAGATAACTATGGCCTACCCTATTTTTCTCAATTGCTGTCTTAAAAAAATCTAACATTTTAGACATTTCTCTAATATTTCCTTTATCTTGCTTTCGGTTTTTTTAATCCCTTCCACCTTCACCATCTTTATCCGTTCTGGTTCTTGAGCAGCTAATTTTAGATAACCTGCTTTTACTCGTTGGTGATAGGCGAAGGATTTTTGCTCTATGCGGTCTTTTTCTTTTGCCCTTCGCAATCCCTCACCCACATCTACATCCAAAAGAATGGTTAGATCGGGTTTTAATTCAATAAAACCGTTTATCTCTTTTATAAAATCAATGCTTAGCCCGCTTCCGTAACCCTGATAGCAAATAGTAGCGTCTAAAAAACGGTCAGTGATGACTATTTTTCCTTTAGCTAACTCTGGTTTTATTACTTCTTTTACCAATTGCGCTCGACTGGCAACAAAAAGAAAGAGTTCGCAATAATCGTCCATCTTTTTATATCGGTGCCCTAATAAAATCTTTCTTATCTCTTCACCAATCTCAGTGCCCCCGGGCTCGCGGGTGAACACTACTGAAAATCCTTTTTCTTTCAGAAATTCAATAGCCGATTTTATCTGGGTAGATTTTCCGCTGCCTTCTCCGCCCTCAAAAGTAATAAATTTCCCTTGTTTACTCAATTTTATATATCACCTCTCCCTTTTTACCCATTTTTAGTGCTTCTCTGCCCAATTTTTCGATGTAAAAATCCTCTTGATATCTTTTTTCTTGCTCTCTCAATTGCGCATTTTCTTTCTTTAATCTCTCAATCTCCTGCAAAATCATCCTATTCTGCTCGCGTATCTGCTGGAGTTTAGAAAAACCGGGGGCAAATATAAAGGATAGAATAATAAAACACGCAAAACCGATGATTATTGTCTTTTTGGAAATAAACATATCACTCAACTTTGACGAATGCCAAAGTTGAATTTTCAGTTTTCAATTTCTAATTTCCAATCAATTTCTAATTTTAGAATTTTCAATTGAAAATTAATTAAATGCCCGTCCTCCGCAGTAGC
>DAOWKH010000022.1 GCA_030639955.1 Candidatus Omnitrophota bacterium
CATAGTTATTGATAAATTAACCTATGCCGGGGATTTGGAGAGATTAAAAGAAGTTAAGGGAAAGTATAAATTTTATAAGACAGATATTTGCCGTAAGAAAAAAATAGAAGAAATATTCGCCAAGGAAAATCCTCAGATTATAGTTAATTTTGCCGCCGAAACGCATGTGGATAGGAGTATTGTTGATTCTGCCCCTTTTATAGAAACGAATGTAAAAGGAACTCAGGTTTTATTAGATGCTTCAAAAAAATATAAAATTAAAAAATTCATTCACATCTCGACCGATGAGATTTACGGAGAAATAAAAAAAGGAAGATTTTCTGAAAATTCTCCTTTAAGACCTAACAGCCCTTATGCTGCTTCAAAAGCGGCTGCTGATTTACTTATAAGAGCGTATATCAGGACTTATAACTTTCCGGCGATAATTGTGCGTCCCTGCAATAATTATGGACCCTTGCAATATCCCGAGAAATTTATTCCTGTAGTAATCTGTAAGGCATTACAAAACAAAAAAATCCCCGTATATGCTCAAGGATTAAATAAAAGAGAATGGTTGTATGTTTCTGACTGCATAGCGGTAATTGCTCTAATTTTAAAAAAAGGGAAAATCGGCGAAATATATAATGTCGGTTCGGGCATTGAAAAAAGAAACATTGATGTCGCAAAAAGCATTCTCAAAATACTCGGTAAACCTGAGAGTTTGATTCAATTTGTTAAGGACCGCCCCGGCCACGATTTCAGATACGCCCTTGATTCGGCAAAAATCCGCAAGCTTGGCTGGCAGCCGAAGAGAAATTTTGCCTCAGGTCTTGAGCAAACAGTGCATTGGTTCAGGAAAAAGAGATGGATAATTCTTTAAAAGATAAAAAAATCTTGGTTACTGGCGGCGCTGGCTTCATCGGGAGTCATATCGTAGATAAATTAGTAGAACTCGGTTCAGATGTTATAGTTCTGGATGATCTCTCTACTGGCAATCTGGATAACATCAAGCACCCTAGGAATAAAGTAGAATTCATTAAAGGGGATATAAGAGACCAAGCCCTTCTTGATAAACTCCTAAACGGTGTTGAACTAATCTCACATCAGGCCGCATTAAGAAGTGTTCCTAAATCAGTTGGCAGACCTTTTGACTATCATGATGTAAATGTAACCGGCACGCTAAATCTATATCTAAAGGCAAAAGAAAAGGGTATAAAACGCATTGTCTATGCCTCCAGCAGCTCTGTATATGGAGAAAGGTTTGATTTCCCCGAGAAAGAAATCGATTCTCCCAATCCTTTATCTCCCTATGCGGCAACAAAGCTTTTTGCAGAGTATTATGGGTATGTATTTAGCCAATTATATGGATTGGAAGTTGTTTCTTTAAGATACTTCAATGTTTTTGGACCTCGGCAGTCCCTGGAAAATAAATACGCTGTAGTCGTTCCTAAATTTATCACATCTCTATTAAAGAATGAAAACCCGCCAATTTATGGAGATGGAAACCAAGAGAGAGATTTTACTTTTATTGAGGATGTGGTAGAAGCAAATATTTTAGCTCTAACAAAAGATGGGGTAGAAGGAGAGGTTTTTAACATTGCCGGTGGTGCACCCCAATCCGTTAATAATCTCCTGAAGGTATTGAAAGAAATTACTGCTAAGGATATAAGCCCTGTCTATTTACAACCAAGACCTGGCGATGTCCGAAAGACCTATGCCGATATAGAAAAAGCAAAGAAACTATTGGGCTGGCAACCTGAAGTAGGTTTTTATCAGGGATTAAAAGAGACGGTAGAGTGGTTTACCCCGTTTTAACCTATGTATTATACTAAACTACATTATAGAAAATACTATAATGTAAATATGTATAATACAGGAGGAGCAGAATGACCAATCCTTTTGCACTGTCATTTTACATTATAATATCCAGCTTTTGTCATTTAACGTTTGGCTCTTGGCAAAAAAGAGTATAGCTAAGAAAGATATAACCAAGGCGATAGATACAATAATGCATACTCAGAACGAATTCTTTTTTAATATTTATGACTCAGCGTTAAAGATAATACAGTGCACAAAGATGGAACAAAATATTATATAGGCGACCCCTTTTTTGAGCTATGGCTCCAGAGGAATATTTCTACATAGAAGTTTCTAAGCGTTGCACTTCCTTATTGAACTTGGTATTGTGTCTATAAAGGAAAACAGTAATATGGATACCGTTGATGTCACAATTATTGGTGCAGGGGTTATCGGGCTTTCTATAGCTTCAGAGATAGGAAGAAAAGACAGGGCAGTGTTAGTGCTTGAGAAAAATAACTCCTGGGGTCAGGAAGCAAGTAGCCGAAATAGCGAAGTAATACACGCAGGGATTTATTATCAGCCCGGTTCATTAAAAGCCATCTCTTGTGTGGAAGGGCGCAGGATGCTCTATGAATTGTGTGAGAAAAACGCTATCCCTATCAAAAAAACAGGCAAGATTATCGTTGCCATTGAGCAATCTGAGATTGATTTTTTAAAAGAACTCTATGAGAAGGCAAAGCAAAACAGCGCAGAGGTAATTTTTTTAGATAAAGAGGATGTAAGAAAGAAAGAACCTACTGTTTCTTGTTTAGCCGCTCTCTATTCACCCGAGACAGGAATTATTGACTCGCATTCTCTGATGAAGTTTTTCCTAAATAAAGCAGAAGATTGTGCTGTAGATTTGGTCTACGATGCCCAAGTAATAGGTATTGAGCCCAATCATTCAGGCTACAAAGTTGAGGTTGAAAACGCAGGAGAGAGGGTGGATTTTTCAAGTAGGTTAGTTATAAATTGCGCAGGCCTTAATGCCGATGAAATAGCTTCCTGGTGCGGTATAAATATAGAGCAAACAAAGTACGAACAGTATTATCTAAAAGGAAATTATTTTCGCCTTTCAGATAAATTTGCAAATACAATGCAGCATCTTATTTATCCTGTTCCTCAGGAGGATTCTCTCGGAACGCATACAGTTATTGACCTTCAGGGAGGGGTGAAGCTGGGTCCTGACGCCGAGGAAGTTGGAGAAATAGATTATACTGTGAACGAAGACAGAAAAAATGATTTTTATGAATCGGTTAAGGAATTTTTACCTTCTTTAGAAGAAGATGATTTATCTCCGGATATGGCTGGAATTAGACCCCAGCTTAGATATCCAAATTCAGGGGATTTCCGTGATTTTATAATAGAACACGAGGATTCAAAAGGGTTGCCCGGCTTGATTAATTTAGTTGGCATAGAATCCCCGGGGCTAACGGCATCGCCTTATATCGGGAAGTATGTTGCCGATATGGTTGAGAAGATACTCTAACACATCTCGGTTGTATAGTTTCTATGGAAAAAGATAGCAAAATTTATGTTGCCGGGCATAACGGCTTATTAGGTTCGGCAATCATCCGCAAGTTTGAAAATGAAGGATATAGAAATATTCTTACGAAAATACATCAGGAACTTGACCTTACCCACCAACAAGAAGTTGAAGATTTTTTTAAAACAGAAAAACCGGATTATGTTATTCTTGCGGCGGCAAAGGTCGGGGGAATTTATGCAAACAGCACTTATCCTGCACAATTTATTTATGAGAATCTTAGCATACAAACCAATGTTATTCATGCCGCGCATATTTTTGGTGTCAAGAAATTGTTGTTTTTTGGTAGTGCGTGCAGTTATCCCCGCGAATGCCCTCAACCAATGAAAGAAGAATATTTGCTCTCAGGATATTTAGAGCCGACCAACGAAGCGTATGCTGTTGCTAAAATTGCTGGGATAAAGATGTGTCAGGCATATAATCGTCAGTATAGGACCAATTTCATCTGCGCCGTGCTTGCGAATATGTATGGTATTAATGACCATTTTGATTCTGATAATTCTCATGTTATTCCGGCTTTAATAAGGAAATGCATAGATGCTAAGCGCAGAGCGCAAAGTGAAATCACAGTATGGGGAAGCGGAAATCCGCGCCGGGAGTTTATCTTTGCCGATGATGTTGCCGATGCCGCGTTATTTCTTATGAATACATATAATGATTCAGCTATTATTAATGTTGGTTTTGGTGAAGATGTGTCTATAAAAGAACTCGTTACAATAATTAAAAAGGCAGTTGGTTATGAAGGAAAAGTTATTTTTGATGAATCAAAACCCGATGGCATGCCACAAAAACTTTTAGACAGTAGCAAAATAGAAAATTTGGGTTGGAAGATGAAAGTTAATCTCGAAGAGGGAATCAGGAGAATTTATAACTGGTATAAAAAGGTGGTGAAATGAAAATATTAGTTACTGGCGCAGCAGGATATATAGGTTCTGTATTAGTTCCCGAGTTGTTAAAAAATGATCACGCCGTAATTGCTTTAGATAATTTTATGTATAATCAGTCATCGCTACTAGATTGTTGTTATAATAACAATCTAACAATTATTCGAGGTGATACACGCGATAAAGATTTAATACAGAAATGCATGAAAACTATAGAAGCAGTATTTCCTTTGGCTTGTTTAACCGGTGCTCCTCTTTGCAAGCAAAATCCTATTGAGGCACAAGCAATTATTGTTGATGCAATAAGAATGATGTTAGATTTACGCAGCAAAGAGCAGACCATTATTTTTCCGACTACTAATAGCGGTTATGGTATTGGACAAAAGGATAAATTTTGCACTGAAGAAACACCCCTAAAACCAATTTCTCTTTATGGAAAATTAAAGGTAGAAGCAGAGAAAATTCTATTGGATGCCAAAAATTGTATTACTTTGCGGCTTGCAACAGCATTTGGGGTTAGCCCGCGTATGCGGCTTGACCTTTTAGTTAATGATTTTACCTATCGGGCTGTAAATGACCGTTTTATTGTTCTTTTTGAGCCACATTTTAAGAGGAATTACATTCATATAAGAGATGTTGCAAAAGCATTTATCCATTCGTTAAACAACTTTGAGCAAATGAAAAATGAATTCTATAATGTTGGATTGAGTGATGCAAACTTGAGCAAATGGGAGTTGTGCGAAGAAATTAAGAAGCAGGTTCCAGATTTTTATTTTGTAGAGGCAAAAATTGGCGAAGATCCCGATAAGAGAGATTATATTGTGAGTAATGAAAAGATTGAAAAAACAGGATACAAGCCACATGTTTCTTTACAGGAAGGGATTGCAGAGCTCGTAAAAGGCTATCGGGTGGTCAAAAGAAACCAGTTTGCTAATATCTAATTAATTGAGCATAAGTATGGTTAATTGTAAAGACAAAGGGATAATGTGAAAAAATATTCTTTAATAGCTGCCAGATTGATAGGACAGCCGATGTTTAAGCTTTTGGCAAAGATAGAACAAATGGAAAAAGAAGGAAGGGAAATTTATCATTTTGAAATAGGTGACACAGATCTTAAAGCACATAGACATATTGTAGAAGCAACAAAATTAGCTTTAGATAATGATCATACACATTATGTAAATTCTATGGGTATTAGAGAGCTTCGTGAGGTCGTTTGCGAACATACTGAGCAAACCTTGGGATTTAGACCGTCTATAGAACAGGTTCTTATTATGCCTGCAAATGGAATCATTGATTGTGTGATGCGCTGTGTTGTTAATCCGGGAGAAGAAGTAATATATCCTGATCCGGGTTTTTCTACTTATATTGCTGTTACAAATTATACTGGTATTAAAAAAGTTGGCGTTCCTCTTAAAGAAGACAATGCTTTTCATATAGAGGTTGATGAGATAGCAAAACGTATTACAGATAAAACTCGCCTAATTGTCATTAATTCGCCTCAGAACCCAACAGGTGCTGTATTAAAAAAACAAAAATTAGAAGAAATTGCAATGCTGGCGAAAGAAAAAAATCTATATCTATTAAGTGATGAAATTTATTCAAGAGTCGTTTATGATTGCGTGCATTATTCTCCAAGCGTGGTAGATCAATGTAAAGAAAGAACGATTATTTTGAATGGTTTTGCTAAAAGCTATTCTATGCCGGGTTGGAGGTTAGGATATGTCATAGGACCCGAAGAGCTTATTGAGAAAATGGGGTTGTTATTTCAAACAATGTATTCCTGCACGCCACCGTTTGTGCAATACGGTGGAATTAGTGCCTTACAAGGCAATAAGGATGTTATTGATGAGCGCATTCAACAGTATAAAACTATGAGAGATTTAATGGTTAAAAAATTAAACGAGATTCCCGGCGTATCTTGTTTAATGCCCGATGGAGCTTATTACGTTTTTCCTAATATAAAAGGAACAGGTATGAGTAGTGCTGAATTTGCTGATTTTATATTAGAAAGGGCAGGGGTAGCGTTATTACCGGGAACATGTTTTGGCGAATATGGTGAAGGTTATATAAGGATTTGTTTTACCAGAAGACTTGAGATTATTGAAGAGGCCTGTGAGATGATGAAAAAAGTTTTGAAACAGGAGGCATCGTGCAGAAGGTATTAATTAATGATATAACATTAAGGGATGGAGAACAGGCAGCAGGTGTTAATTTTTTTCCGAAGGAAAAACTTAGAATTGCAGAACAGCTTGTAAAATTAGGAGTGCCGATTATTGAAGCTGGATTTCCAATAGCTTCTGATCAAGATGCTGAAGGTGTAAAGTTTGTTGCCCAAGAGTTTGGAAAAGATATTATAATCAGCGCTATGTGCAGGGCTGTTTTTAAAGATATCGAAGTTGCCGCTGAATCATTAGGCGGTGCACCTAAAGGAAGAATACAAGTTGTTATGGGGACATCGGATATACATTTAAAACATAAATTTAATATGACAAGAGAACAGGGTTTGAATATGTCTGTAGAAGCTGTGCGATATGCACGTAAATTTTCTGATGATGTTGAATTTGCAGCAGAGGATTCCACAAGAAGTGATTTGCAATATCTAATAGCAGTATGCGAGGCCTGTGTAAAGGCAGGAGCAACAACCATAGAGCTTCCAGATACTGTAGGGTACGCCGTGCCAGAAGAATATTTTAAGATGATTAACGCTGTTGTGAAAGCGTTACCGCCGCATGTGACAGTTTCAACACATTGTCATAATGATCTTGGGCTTGCAACAGCAAATACGCTCGCAGGGGTTCAAGCCGGCGCTAAACAGGCAGAGGTTACTATAAATGGAATTGGAGAGAGAGTTGGAAATGCATCTTCGGAAGAATTTATTATGGTTCTGAAAGCGAGAGAGGATTTTTATAAGATTGATATAAATTATATTAATACTGAAGAAATTACAAAGATAAGCAAGTTAATTGAGGAACTTTCTCAGATCAAAATTGCCCATAATAAGCCTATCGTTGGTAAGGGTGCCTTTTTGCATGAATCCGGTATTCATCAAGATGGGCTTATAAAATCACCGCAGACATATCAGCTTTTGGATCCCAAGGATGTTGGCTTAGAGGGGTATCAACTGGTAATAGGCAAATTGTCAGGAAAACATGCTTTAAAAGAGAGAATGAAGACAATAGGGATTGAATTAAATGCCGAGCAGACGAAAAAATTTTCTGTTTTTTTTAAAGACCATGCTGCCAAGAAAAAAATCATTACCGATGAAGATATAATACATCTGTTTGAAAAGTTTAAAGAGAGATAAGAGATGAACTTGCAAGAAATTTTCAGAAGGATGTGTCTTATAAGATACTTTGAACTTCAAGTCGCAGAGGCAGTTAAGAAAAAGATTATCCCATGGTTGGCTTATTTATCGGTAGGCCAGGAGGCTCCATCTGCTACTATCTCAACTTTAACAAAAGGTTATAGCGTTTTTACTCAACACAGAGGTCATTCAGTATATTTAGCATATGGAGGAAATATAGAACAGCTTATAGATGAATTATTAGGGTGCAAAACAGGGTGTTGTAAAGGTGAAGGTGGTTCACCTTGTATTCAAGATTTAAATATTCCTATGTATGGTCACCACGGACTTATAGGTGAAAATATACCCTTGGCTACAGGCTATGCTCTCGCTACAGGTAACTCTACAGTAGCTTATTTTGGCGATGCCGCAGCCGAAGAGGATTATGCGCTGACTTCATTTGGTTTTGCCGCAACTCACAAATTACCTATTTTGTATATTTGCGAAGACAATAATTTATCTATCTTGACACCTATCAAAGATAGAAGAAATTGGAATGTATATGATGTAACGACAGCCATGGGTTTAAAGAGTGCAGCAATTATAGATGACCCCAAAATAATATTCAATACTGTTAAAGAGTTAATCAATCATCTTCCTGCGTTCGTCAATATACAAACCTGCAGACATCTATGGCATGTTGGTTGTGGAAATGATGGTCCTCCTAAATGGGATAGATTAGATGAAATGAGAAACATAGTTTCTAATGCAAAAGAGATAGAAGAGCAGATGCGAATGTATGTAGAGGATTTATGGCAAAAACAGTTGCAGAAACTATAAAAGAAATCATTCGCAAACATTTAGAGAAAAACAATGGTTTACTATTTGGGCAAGCTATCACGGCTGTTGGATGGGTAAATAATACCGTGCCTAATTGTAAAAATATAATTGAATTCCCTATGGCAGATGTATCTAATATGGGAATTGCTTGCGGCGCAGCCATATCCGGTAGGCGCCCTATTATTATTATTCGTTTTCAAGATTTTATGTGGTTGAATAGCAGCACTTTGATTAATTATGCCGCCAAATCAAAAGATATTTTTGGAACACCAACGCCAATCTTTGTAAGGGCATTGGCTCAGAAGAATGCAGGATGTGTTCATTCAGCTGTCCTGCATAGTATATTTATGCATATGCCGGGTTTTAGAGTTTGTTCGCCAATGACACCTAAAGAGTATAAGGAGGTATGGAATGATTTTATGAACAATGACGATCCTATGTATGTAAGCGAGCATAGAAGTAGTTTTAACAACAGCAGAGAATTTAGAAACAGTTATAAAAAAGCCGATGTTACATTGATTCCTATATCAATAACAAGATTTAATGTAGATAAAACTATTGAAATTCTTGCCAAAGAGAATATTACCTGTAATGTTGCTCATGTAGTGTGGTTAAAACCTTTTAAAAAAGATAATATTCTAAAGGCACTTTCAAATAGCAAGTGTGGTGTTGTTGTTGATGCCGATTTTGAAATTAGTGGAGCTTCTCAATCTATAGCTTATTCATTAATGTATGAAACTGGTGCCCCAGTCAAGGCTCTTGGATTATATGATAGGTCTGTTGGGGTTACACCTGAAACGGAAAATCCTGCTCCAGATGCTCACAGCATAGCTGAAAAGGTTAGGCAACTACTCAGAAAGATTAAAAAATGAACACAAAGTCAAAGACAAGGATAGGCATGGTTCAGATAAACAATAGTTTTTCTAATCAAAGTTATTTTCCTTATTCTGTAGGAATCTTTCAAGCTTGTGTTGAAGAATATTTAGGAGAGTCAGATAATTTTGAATTTCTTCTGCCGATTTATTCAAAAATTCCTGTTAAAAACGCAGTCAAGAAACTTTTAGGTGCCGGTATTATTTGTTTTAGTAGTTATGTCTGGAACATAAAAATTTCTTTTAAAATAGCAAAGGAGATCAAAAAGGATAATCCAGACACGCTTATAATTTTTGGTGGACCTCAGGTGCCACTAAAAGGGGTGGAAAATTTTTTGCGTTCAAACTCCTTTATCAACATAATTTGTCACGGCGAAGGTGAGACAATTTTTCCCTCTATTTTAGAAAATTATAGTCAACGCAATTGGAAAAATGTCCCTTCTATAAGTTATATCAGTGAAACAGGAGAATTTATTCAAACTGCAAGAAGCGAAAGGATCTCCGATCTTAATAAAATTCCTTCTCCTTACCTCAGAGGAGTTTTTGACCCTTTAATAAAAGAAAATCCCCAAACTGAATGGGTTGCATTATGGGAAACTAACAGAGGTTGTCCATTTTCTTGCGCTTATTGCGATTGGGGTTCAGCTACTAAAAACAAAGTATACAAACGTAGCCTTAAAGAACTTTTCAAAGAAATCGATTGGTTTAGTGAAAAGAAGATTGAATTTATATTTTGCTGTGACGCCAATTTTGGCATTCTTGATAGGGATATTGAAATTGTTAAATATGTGGCAAAAAATAAAAGTAAATATGGTTATCCTAAAGCATTATCAGTGCAGAGCACTAAGAATTTCACCGAAGAAGTTTACCAGATATATAAGTTAATGTCAGATTCTGGATTAAATAAAGGAGTTTCACTTTCGCTTCAATCACTGAATAAAGAGACATTGAAAGATATAGGACGGAATAATGTATCTATAAAGATGTTTAGGAAAGTTCAAGAGAAATTAACCGCCCTCAATACGCAAACCTTCACCGATCTTATCTTAGGTTTACCTAATGAAACTTATGAGAGTTTTTCTAATGGAGCTTCAATTGTGGCTGAGAATGGTCAGCATAATAGGATACAATTTAATAATCTTTCTATTCTTCCTAATGCTCAAATGGGCGATTTTGAATATCAAAAGAGATTTGGTTTTGATATTGTTGAAACTAAGATTATTAATATCCATGGGACTTTAACTAACTCGGAACAGATATATGAGAGGCAACAGCTCGTAGTCGGAACAGGGACAATGCCTAAGGACGATTGGGTTAGAACGAGGGTCTTTGGATGGATGATGTCTTTATTGCATTTTGACAAACTCTTACAAGTTCCTTTCGTTATTTTAAATAAGATTTTTTCAATTAGTTTTCGCGATTTAATTGAAATATTTACTGAAACTAAGGATGTGCCAGATTTACTTTTAGAGATACGCTTATTTTTCATTAATAAAGCAATTAACATTCAAAACGGCGGAATTGAATTCTGCGAATCTAAAGATTGGTTAAATATTTGGTGGCCCGCTGATGAGTTAATATTGATTAAGCTTTGCACTGAAAATAGATTGAACGAGTTTTATGGGGCGGCTGAATATGTTTTAAGTAATTATTTAAAAGAACAGGAAGCCGTTAATTATCAAACCATTCTTAAAGAATCTATCTTTTTAAATCAAAATTTAATGAAATTGCCTTTTCAGGAAGGAGATATAGATATTCATTTATCTTACAATATTTGGGATGTTTACTATGCAGCTTTAAGAGGCATAAATCTTGCCTTTAAAGAGGGTGATTACTCTTACAGGATAGACCGCACAAATTCTAAGTGGCATTCCTGGGAAGATTGGTGCAGGGAAGTTGTTTGGTACGGCAATAAAAAAGGGGCATATATTTATAACTGTAAAGCAGTTGATTCTGAAAAACAATTAGTAAGGTAAATTCAGAGATAAATATGTTTTTAGATAATAAAAAAATCTTTTTAGCTGGTGCAGTTGGAATGGCCGGTACAAGTATTTTAAAATATATTATTGGCAATTGCCCAACTGTAAAGGTTTTTGCTTCTTACTATAAGAGACAGCCAATCATTAAAGATAAGAGGATAAATTATATCCAGGGTGATTTACGTTCTCTTAAAGATTGCCAGCGAATGGTAAAGGGATGTGATTGCGCTATTATGGCGGCTTCTTTTGCCGGAGGAGCGGAATTTGTCAGGTCTTATCCCTGGCAGCATATGAATGAGAATTTAATGATGAATAAGCAGATGTTAGAGGCATTTTATTTAGAAGATGTTAAGAAAATTATTTTTATTGGTTCATCAGCTTTATATCAGGAGTTTGAAGGAAGTATCAAAGAAGAAGGGCTTGATTTGAATAAAAACCCCCATGAAGTTTATTTTGGTTTTGGCTGGGGTATAAGGTTTATTGAAAAATTATGTGAATTTTTGAATAAAAAATACGGAATAGAAGCTGTTATAATTCGGCTTGCGAACATCTTTGGTCCTTATGATAAATTTGACCCCAAAACTTCTAATTTTATTCCTGCTCTTATTCGTAAAGCAGTTGATAAGATGGACCCTTTTGAAGTATGGGGTAGCCCGGATGTCGTAAGGGATGTTCTTTACGCAGATGATTTTGCCAAGGCAATTATAATGATGGCCGATAATCCTAAAATTAAATTTGAAAGTTTTAATTTAGGTTCAGGAGTTAAAACTACAGTGGGCGATGTTGTGCAATGGGTTTTAAAATACGCTGAGCATAAGCCCTCACAGATTAAATATTTACAAGATAAACCAACAACAATTAAGTTTAGGGCACTTGATTGTACAAAAATAAAGAAGACCTTAGGTTGGCAGCCGCTTTGCACTATTGAGGAAGGCATCAAGAGGACTGCTCAGTGGTGGATAGAAAATAAGGATAGTTGGAAGAAATAAGTATTGTCTATAGGAGGGATTATGGTTAAACAATGCACAAAACAAAATTCAGGTGAGGTGGTTAAGAATGTGCAAGAGGTGATGTCGGAACTGGACCGTTGGGTTGCTGCACATGGTAACGGTCAGTATGGCCCTGCTGATTATCAACCGCTTAGGGAGTTAGAGATTTATCCTGATAATGCTATTCAGCAGGTACGTGCCGAGATAAAAGAGTTTATTGAAGAAGTTGTTAAACGAGGACTTTGCGGGCGAGCATTGGAAATTGGTATCGGCTATTATGGCAGCACTCACTTTTTGTGGAGTTTATTGTTTGAGAAAGTTATAACTGTTGAGAAGTCTCCCGAACGTTGCCGTGCCTTTGCGCATAGATATAGTAAGTTTTGTGATGGCCTTTGGCCAACCAGTGATGATCGTAGTGGCTTTATCTTTGGCTTGTCTTCAGATCCTGCCTCAGTACGTAAGGCTTATGATGCCACATTGCGTCAACTGGACCTCCTTTTTATTGATGGTGCCCATGGCTATGATGCAGTGTTATGTGATTGGCTCTTGTATCATAATTTAGTACGTAAAGGAGGGCTAATTGGTTTTCATGATTGCGCAACTGACGATCTTGGTCAGTCAGGAGTACCCCAATTTCTTAGGAAGCTAGAAAATGGCGAGATTGATGGTAAGAAATATTCGTTACAACGCATAGTTCATTCTCAGCATATTGGGATAGCGTTCTACGAATGTAAATAATAAAAAGGTAATTAAATGAAAACTAAAATTCTTATATGCGGATTAACAGGATTTATCGGTAGGAATATTGCTGAAAGCTTTGCCAAAAACAATGATTTTGAAGTCTATGGGACTTATTTAAAATCTGCACCATTGGATAATCCCAAGATTAAGATGATCAAAGTTGATCTTACCAATAAGGATGATGTTAGTAAAGCAATAGAGGGAATGGATATTATAGTTCAGGCAGCAGCTGTTACTACAGGTTCCAAAGATAGCGTTACACGACCCTATTACCATGTTACTGATAATGCGCTGATGAATGCGCTTATTTTTAGGGCAGCATATGATTGCCAAGTATCCCATCTCATATTTCTTAGCTGCACAACGATGTATCAATCAAGCGATTCTCCAATTAAAGAAAGTGATTTTGATGCCAATAAAGAGATTTACCCGGCTTATTTCGGAGGGGCATGGACAAAGGTCTATAATGAAAAGATGTGTAAGTTTTATTCGCGGATAGGCTCTACTAAATATACGGTTGTACGACACTCAAATATCTACGGTCCTTACGATAAATTTGACCTTGAAAGATCGCATGTTTTTGGGGCAACTATAACTAAAGTTATGACAGCAAAAGAGGGAGGAAAGATTGTTGTTTGGGGCAGCGGCGAAGAGGAAAGAGACCTTTTATATGTTGGCGATTTAGCCGATTTTTTTCAACGTGTTATTAAGAAACAAAGCTCTAAATTTGAACTCTTTAATGCCGGCTACGGCAGTTCCATTTCGGTAAAGGACTTAGTTCAAAAAATCATTGCTCATTCAGGAAAAAATGTTGATGTGAAATATGATCTTACAAAACCGACTATTAAAACAAAGATTTGCCTTGATTCAGCTAAAGCAAAGAATTTGCTTAGTTGGTCCCCAGCAATCTCGTTGGATGAAGGAATTAAAAAAACTATAAGTTGGTATAAAGATAATATTGCAAAAGTATAAGAATAAGATTATGATAGATATTGGTTTTATTTTCCCAAGCAGTGATTATTTACACGATCCATTTCGGGGTGACCCGCATACACATTTTCAAATATTAACTGTATTGGAAGAACATTTTGGCAGCAGTGTCAATTTTTCTTTGATTGATTTGCGAGGTATAAAAAGAAATTTTGCACTTTACCATATACCTGAATGCGATGTGTACCTTTATTCTACATACACCCTTGATTACAATGAACAGGTTTCAATAGTAAGTAATTTACGTAATCGTTATCCTAAAGCAAAACATATAGCCGGAGGTCCTCATTCTAATGAATTTCAAGAAGAGTGCCTAAAAATATTTGATTCTCTTATTATAGGAGAGGGCGAATTCTCTATTATCCAGGCGATAACGGATTTTATGCATTTAAAACTAAAAAATATTTACAAACAAGAATCATCCATAGATATCAATATTTATCCTTATCCGCAGAGAAAATACCTTCCGTCATCTACCATAGCCAGAGAAGGTTTGCTTACTCTTAAAAATACAAAAGGGTATGATAAAATATTAGGAACCACGGTTATATTTAGTAGAGGTTGCCCATACCAATGTTATTTTTGTACTATGCCTAAGATGAAGAAATATACAGGCGCTGGAGTAAGGTATCGCAGCCCAAAATTAGTAGAGGAAGAAATTGAGTATTTAAAACACGATTACAATATAAAAGGAATTAGTCTACTTGATGAAATTGGCATACCGTTAAAGCGAAATGATGCCGTTTCTCATTTAGAAGCAATCGGAAGAAGCGGAATTATATGGAGAGGGCAATGCAGGGTTGACGGGCTTAGTCCTGAATTAATAAAGTTGATGCGAGAAAGCGGGTGTATAACTATGTGTTTGGGGGTTGAAAGCGTTTCCCAGAGATCTTTAGATATTATAAATAAGGGAATTAATGTTGAACAGGCAAGAGAGACCATTTATCTTCTTAAAAAAAATAATATTGAAACAAGAATTTATATGATTATCGGCCTTCCTGGCGAGCCTGAAGATATAACTGAGAAAACCTGGGCATTTATACGTGAGACAGCTCCGGATTCAGTTTATTTATCCTTGTTTACAGTAAGACCGGGAACCGAAGTGTATAATAATCCAAAAAGATTTGGAATTAAATATGTTAAACAGGATTGGGATAAGACCATGCATATGTATGGCAGGTATGACAAAGAGATACCCGAACTTACTTTTGAATATAACGAGCAAACACCTTGGGGAAAAGCGTTTAATAACGAAAAAATAGTTAGAAATTATATAAAATTGCAAGAAACAATTAAAGAAAATGGATTTGGGCCTGTTTTAAGCCAACCGACTGTCCAAGATTAGAAGGGATATGGCAATAAGGCAAGAGATTTTAAGAAATTTTAAAGCAAAAAATATATTAGTTACCGGCGGTACAGGTATGATCGGCCGGCAGGTTGTTGATATTTTAGCTAGTAGTAGTGCGAATATCAAAATAGTATCTTTGGATAAGATAAAGGTAAATGAAAAAGCAGAGCATATTTTCGGGGATTTGACCGATTTTGCTTTTTGTAAAGATATATGCAAAGATATAAATTTTGTTTTTCACATTGCCGGGGTTGGAGCATCTGTTAAGGCAGCAAAAAGGCTGGCTACTCATTTTGTTCCTATGTTGATGATGAATACAAATATTTTGGAAGCAGCCAGAATCAATAAGGTTGAAAAAGTCTTGTTCACCAGTACAGTAGGGGCATATGCAAAAGCAGAA
>DAOWKH010000086.1 GCA_030639955.1 Candidatus Omnitrophota bacterium
ATTAATTAAATGCCCGTCCTCCGCAGTAGCCTGCTACGGAGGATGGAAAAATTAACTGAAAATTAGAAATTGTAAATTGGAAATTTTAAATTATCATGTTCCCACCCTCACATACCCCAGAATATCCCTCAAAGTGGCGATTGCCGAAAGAACGGCTAAATAACTTGTTTTGGGATTATCGGGGGAAGGGAAATTGTCTGTTTTAATAGCAAGTTCGCCAAATTCCCCTTTTAAAATAAGTTGATGACTGTTGGTTTTGAATTGGGGAGAAGTAATAATCTTCACGGTTATTTCCCGGTAATCAAGGGCTAAACTTAGTCCTGCGGCGACATTTATATTCTGGGGAAATGCCTTTTCCGCCTCCATGACATTGCCGCTAAAGATAATTCTCTCTTTTTTTATATCGGTTAAATCTATCTTATTTTCTAAAACATAAGGCGCGCCCTCTAAACCTTTGGGCGGCTTGCGGGTAATCAGGACTGCTGAAAAAATCCTGCCTAAACCAGCGGCCTTTGCGGCATCAAAACCAGCCAGTGCCCCGGAAGGAATATACAGATGGCTCTTTTTCTGCTCGGCTAATTCTAAAATATCTTCTCTCCCGAGCAGACCGCCACCGCTCATTATTAGAACATCCTTTCCTTTTTTCAAACACCTCTCAGCTACCTCGCCAGCTATCTCAGCCGAAGCCGCCTCAATTATTAAATCGCTTTTTCGGATAACCTCGGTTACCCCACAGATAGAAACAGAAAGGGAAAATTCTTTACATAGCCGTCTTGGCTTTTGTTCATCCAAATCGCAAAGGGCGACTAATTTTGCCTTCTTATCAAACTCTTGCCGGTAGGTCTCCGACTGGATGCTTTTCACTAATTGCGACCCGATTACTCCGCAACCGATGATACCGATTCTTCTTTTCATTCAATAAGTTCACAACTTACGGAGTGCGAAGCACGAGGTAAGTTGTTTGAACGCATTGAACCCCCCACCACTTTTCTATTTTGGTTTAACTTCTCTAAAAAAGTGGTGGGGGGTAAATTCAACTATGCAATTTAGCTTCGGCTTTCACCTCGCTAAATTCCAGTTTCATTTATTATCATATTATCAATCAACCGTGCCTTGCCAATCCATACTGCCAGGGCAACTAAAATCTTCTCGCTCATCAAACGAACATCTTCTAAACTCTCTGGGTTCACAATAGAAACATAATCTATCTTTGCGCTCGGAATCTTTTTAATCATTTTCTTTATCTGAGCAATAACCTTTACCGAACTCCTTTCGCCCTTTTTGAGCATCTCTTTTGCCAATTGCAAGGACTGAAATAAAATTGACGCCTCTTTCCTTTGCTGTTTATTTAAATATTTATTGCGCGAGCTCATCGCCAGACCATCTTTTTCCCGCACTATGGGTAGAACCTTAATCTTCACCGGGATATTTAAATCCCTAACCATCCTTTTTATAATCACTACCTGCTGAAAATCCTTCTGACCAAAATAGGCGATATCCGGCTGAACAATATTGAATAGTTTACTTACAATCGTAGCTACTCCTTGAAAACACCCTTGGCGAAACGTTCCACATAGTTTATCCTCCAATCCCTTCACGCGAACATAACTGCAATAATCAGGGGGATAAATCTCCTTTACCCGCGGAATGAACAAAAAATCTACCTTTGCTTTCTGGCAAATTCTTTTATCAGCGGCAAAATTGCGGGGATATTTCTTAAAATCCTCCCGCGGCCCAAATTGGGTAGGATTAACAAAGATGCTGATAACTACGCTCTCGCAATCCCTCCTTGCCCTGTTTATCAAACTCAGATGTCCCTGATGCAACGCTCCCATTGTGGGGATAAAACCAATAATCTTCTTTTCTCCTTTTACTTTTCGGACACAATTTCGCATTGTCCTGATATTTCTGATTACTAACATAATAACAATTATCAATTATCAATTTTCATTAAATTTTTCCATCCTCCGTAGCAGGCTACTGCGGAGGACGGGCATTTAATTAATTTCCAATTGAAAATTAAAGACTTGGAAATTGATTGGAAATTAGAAATTGAAAATTGAAAATTTTCTTAGGATTGGTTATATCATATTTGATATTTCCCCCAGTAGTTTTCTTACGAACTTTCTTTCTTGGATTTGCGGATGAGGAATTTTCAAATTCTCTTCGTCAATCTCCTTATTTCCATAAAGCAAAATATCCAGGTCAATCACTCGTGGGCTAAAGCGTGGTGCCGGTATTCGTCCAATTTTCTTTTCAATCTTCTTGATGGCAGTCAATAAACTCTGGGGTGATAAACTTGTTTTTATCCTGACCACTGCATTCAAAAATTTCTCTTGCCCCTCTGTCCCTTGAGGCAGGACCGGCTCAGTCTCTATTATAGAAGAAATCTTTTCGAGCTTTATCTGTTTATTCTCCCTGAGGTGGTGTAGGGCTAATTCGATATTCTTTTCTCGCCTTCCTAAATTTGAGCCAATACCTAAGAAACAAGTCTCCAACACACCAATCTCCGATTGACATTTGGCAGTGAGCAGCCGCTGAAGGCGAGCCTCGCTCGCCTCGATTCGGCGAAGCGGGCCAAAGGCGGGTAGGCAATTTTATTTGCAAACTGCCTATTGTTAACTGCCTGCTGCTTATCTCATTTCACTCCCTTCATCCCCTTTTTTCCTTCTTTTACTAAAGCTTCGCCAGAGATAATGCGCGGAGTGAGAAAAACAACAGTCTCGGTTTTGTCTATTTCTTCGCTCTTGCTCCTGAAAAGGACACCTAATAAAGGTATGCTTCCCAAAAGAGGAACCCTTTTTTCGCTGATTGTCTTCTTATCCTTGATCAGCCCGGCAATAATTACACTTACCCCATCCTTAATCACTACCTTGGTTTTTGCTTCGGTAGTACCAATAATCGGAATCTGATTTCCCTGGGCAGTGATCAAGGTTCTAATTACTGAACTAACCTCAGGCTTTATCTCCATTGTAATAAAACCATCAGGATGGACAATCGGGGTAACATACAATTTCACCCCTACATCTACATACTCTGTGGACTCAGCAGTAATGGTAGTGGCTTCGGACTGGCTGATTGCCTGGGTTACATAGGCCTCTTTTGTCTCTACTAATATCTTTGCCTCCTCGCCGCTTAAAACGGCGATGCGCGGGAAGGAGATAAGTTCGGTTTTGCCCACGGACTTAAGCAGATTGACAGTAACCGTATAATCATCAGTGGCTAAAGTACCTATGGATATTTTTTGATACGAAGAAAGGGAACTCGCAGGAAAAGAAGCAGTAAATCTCAAAGAGTGATATTTGGCCTGTGAAAGCAATCTATCCCATTCAATACCCATCTTGAAATCGTCGTCCAGAGTTACCTGGACAATCTTCGCTTCAATAAGCACCTGCCTGGGTGGGGTATCAAAGGCGGCGAGCATCTGCTCAACTTCTTCAATCTTGGTCGGCAGGTCGGTAACAATAAAGGTATTGGTTCTTTCGTCAACCTTGAGTTTGCCGATGTCTTTGGTTAATATCTTGCTTATCTCGTCTTTGATTTCCTTTATTTCAGCGTATGTTAATTTAAATTTCTGCTCGGTCAGCGGCCAGCCGAATCCGGGTTGGTCGAATTTCTCAATTATCTCCTCCATCTGAGTGAGCTTCTCCGGGGTGTCAATCAAAATTATTGCCCCTGTTTCTCTATCTATGATAACCTTGCCAATACTGCTCTTTATCTCCTTTAATATTGCCGATATATCCTGGGGAGAGGCATATTTTAATTGCAGAGTCTTGAGCTGCCTTCTCTCGCTAAAACTCTCACCGCGCAAAGTCTGGTATTCTGTTTCGGCCATTACATAAATCACTTCGTTTATCTCTTCAAAAGCCAGATTATTAAGAATCAATATTATCTCTAGGGCCTCTTCAACAGTTACGTCTTTCAAAAATAGGGTTACCTTGCCGCTAACCCCGGCTTTGGTAACAATATTCAGATTGCCTTTAGTAGCCAAAAACTTGAGCACCTCAGTTATCTTTGCGTCTCTTAAATCCAAGGAAACCTTTTTGGATAAACCCATCTCTTCGGTGTTCGGTGTTCGGTGTTCGGTGTTCGCTTCCTGAGCAAATAAAAATGAGGTCTGTAAAATAAAACTCAATATTATTCCGATAACTGATAACCGATAACCGATAACCGATTTTATCTTAGGTTCCATTCCTCATCCCTACTACCCGATTAATCGCTTCTTTAATTTTCTCCTCGGATACTGTCAAGGCAATTCTAAAATAACCCTCTCCGGAGCTACCAAAGCCGACGCCGGGGCTAACAATGATATTCTTTTCTTTTAAAAGCGTTTGCGAAAATTCTAAAGAGGAGCTAAACCCTGACGGTAAATGCACCCAGAGATAAAAAGTTGCTTTTGGCTCTTGAACATTCCAACTTAATTTTCTTAAACCTTCAACCAAAATATTTTTTCTCCGCTCATATATTTTCTGAGGTTCAACCTCCTTAAGAGCAACAATTCCTGCCCTCTGGATAGCCAAAAAAATCCCCGAATCAATATTTGATTTAATTTTCGCTAAAGCATCAATAATCTTCTCCTGCCCGCAAACCCAACCTATCCGCCAGCCGGTCATATTATAGGTCTTGGACAAAGAGTGAAATTCCACGCCCACATCCCTTGCCCCCTTTGTCTCCAAAAAACTCTTCGGCCGATAGCCGTTAAAGGCAATTTCAGAATAAGCATTATCATAACAAACAACAATATTATACTTTTTAGCAAAATTAACTATCTCTTCTAAAAACTCTTCCGGCGCAACTGCTGCGGTAGGATTGTTGGGATAGTTTAAAAAAAGAAGTTTTGCTTTTCGGGCAATCCCTCTTTTTATTTTATTTAACTCAGGAAGAAAATTATTTTCTTTTAAAAGGGGGAGCGGATAAGGAATGCCACCGGCTAAGATTGTCCCGCTGCGATAGACAGGATAAGCCGGGTCAGGCAGTAATACCAAATCTCGCGGGTTTATAAAAGCCAGAGGCAGATGGGCAATCCCTTCTTTAGAGCCGATAAGGGGGAGGATTTCTGTGTCGGGATTTAGAGAGAGATTAAATCTTCTTTCATACCAATTGCTGATTGCTTGACGAAATTCGGGTAAACCTTTATTAGAAGGATAATGTTGATTTCCCTTTTTGCCTGCCTGGCGAGAAAGTTCTTGGACAATGGATTGGGGAGTGGGCAGGTCCGGGTCGCCAACCCCTAAGTCAATAACATCCCTCCCTTCCCTGATTGCCTCTGCTTTTAAGCGGTCAAGCTCAATGAAGAGATAGGGAGGAAGGTTCTCCAAACGGTGAGAGAAGTTTAGATACATATCTCAAGATAAATTTTCAATTATCAATTATCATTGAATTTTCAATTCTTTTAACTGAAAATTAGAAATTGTTTAAATGGAAATTGATTGAAAATTAGAAATTGGAAATTGGAAATTTAATTTAGATTACTCTCTCGCAAATCCAATATATGTCAACGCCAGAATAGAAAAAACAAACGCCTGCACTGTGCCAATAAAGAGTCCAAAAAATACCTGCAAGATTAAAAAAAGAAGGACTAAAAAAGGCGAACTTATGACTAAAGGCAGACCTATGCTCTTGCTTATCTCAAATACTATTGGGCCAACGACGGCAAAGATAACCGCCCCTCCAAACATATTGCCAAACAAACGAAAGGAATGCGAGACAACCTTTCCTAATTCC
>DAOWKH010000067.1 GCA_030639955.1 Candidatus Omnitrophota bacterium
CAAAAATTTTATATTTATATTTTTAGGTATGTATTTTTGATTTTTGGTCTTTGATTTTTGGTCTTTCTCTGGAGCGGATGACGGGGATTGAACCCGTGTAGCCAGCTTGGAAGGCTGGAGCACTACCACTGTGCTACATCCGCAAACTTAATTGCTTCGGGGATCTTCTCCACTACATCGCTGGCAATCATCCCCTCTTCTCCCTTTTCTCGGGCGGCTAAATCTCCGGCAGAGCCATGTAGATAAACTGCTGCCTTAGCCGCTTCGAAAGGAGAAAAACCGCGTGCCAATAAAGTGCCGAGCATCCCGCTTAAGACATCACCCATTCCGGCAGTGGCCATCCCTGGATTTCCGCTCTTATTTATATAAATTTCCCCCTGGGGAGTGCTGACTACTGTCTGAAAACCTTTGAGCACAACTGTTAGTTTATACCTGCGAGCGAAATCAACAGCAATCTCTTCTCTTTTCTTCTGGATCTCCTCTACATTTATTTTTAGCAAACGGGCGAGCTCGCCGGGATGAGGAGTAATTATTGACCTCTGGGGTAAGAGAGCAAGATGTCCTATTAGGGCATTGATAGCATCGGCATCAATAATCAAAGGCCTCTTAACTGTTTTAATTAATCTCCTTATCAGCTTTTGCGTCTGTCTATTTTGGGAAAGGCCAGGACCTAAAACTAAAGCGTCTATCTTCCTGCTAAAGTTATAAATAAAAGAATAATTTCTCAAACTCAGACAGCCATCTTTGGTCTGGTTCAAAGGTTTACTAATAACTTCTAAAAGCTCTGTCTCTACTATCTGATTTAAAATCTGGGGAATCCCCAGAAACACCAACCCCGCTCCTGTGCGTAATGCCCCCTTGGCGGCTAAAATTGCCGCTCCGCTCATCCCCGGAGAACCAGCCAGGATAAAGACCTTTCCATAATCTCCTTTGTGAGAATCTAATCTGCGGGGTGGGAAAATATTATTCATAGGCAATCGCTTGAGCGATAGCGTAATCTTTAGTATGAGAGATAGTTAAGGAAATTCTTTTTTTCTGGTGCGGGGTAAATCTAATCTCCGGCTTTCCCTGTTCATTATTAACTACTTCAATATCCTTCCAACCGATAGGCCTCCGGTTGAACTCCTTTTGGTCTAAAGATTTCATCACCGCCTCTTTGGCAGCAAAGCGGGCAGCTAAATGCTGGTAAAAACAGGCCTTTTTCCTTGAGTATTCTATCTCCCGGGGCGTAAAAACCCTGTTTAATAAACGCTCTCCCCATTTTTCAACCGCAGTTTTCATTCTTCCTACCTCTACCAAATCAATACCGGTATTTAAATGCATAGTTCCCTCATCTCTCTCACCGCTTTCTCCAGCCCTACAAAGACCGCCTGAGAAATGATTGAGTGTCCAATGTTCAATTCCTGAATGCCAGAAATAGCTGCTACCGACGATACATTTTGGTAATTCAGACCATGTCCGGCATTAACCTTTAATCCCAATTCTATTGCTTTATCCTTAGCTATAACTAAATCTTTCAATTCCCTTTCCTGCTCTTTGCCTTGAGCATTGGCATATCTGCCTGTATGTAGTTCAATAAAATCTGCACCAATCTCCTTACTTGCTTTTATCTGCTCTAATTCAGGGTCAATAAACAAACTTACTTTTATTTCCTTCTCCTGTAATCTTTCTACCGCCTTCTCAATCCTTTCTTTTCCCTTAATTACATCCAATCCTCCTTCGGTAGTAATCTCTTCTCTTTTTTCGGGAACTAAAGTAGCACAATCGGGTTTTAAGTCGGTAGCAATATCCACAATACCCTGAGCAATGGACATCTCCAGATTTAACTTTGTTTTTAAAGCATCCTTTAATAAATAGATATCTCTTTCTTGAATATGCCTTCTGTCTTCACGCAAATGGACAACAATTCCATCACAACCTGCTCGCTCGCAAATCCCCGCTGCTAAAACAGGATCGGGTTCTCTTCCTCTTCTCGCCTGCCTTAAAGTTGCGATATGGTCAATATTTACACAGAGTTTAGGCATTATGGTGCTTCTTCTATCGTAATCTTTACAAAAGGGATATCGGAAAGCAAAAAGACATTGGGGGGTAATTTTATATTTACAGGCAGTTCATATCTTCCCGGGTTTAAATCCGTGACATCTGCAAACGCTAATATATCTTTATTGGTTATCTTATCTAAATTATGCCGACAACCTGTAAGGGTAATATCAATTGTTGAAGTAGAGCATCGAACAGGAAAATGCTTTGCCGAAGACAGTAAAAAATTTAAAGGGACATCTTTGAAATCTCTATTAACAAAATCTTCCTCGATAGGAACGGTTACCTCTATAATATCCAAAGAAGGCAATTGCCCCTTTATCAAGGGTTGCAGAGAAACCCGCTGAATAAAGGACTTGGTATAACCTGTAACTTTGATAGGAGAGGTATAAATAAATTCTAAATTCCTGAGCAGTTTCTCAGGACCTTCTATTAAAGAAGCATTGGGATTTAATTTAACCTTATCTGTAGCAATTCTATACCCCTGGCCAACTTTTCCTTTTATATTTGCTTTAATTGGCAACCATTTACTAACTAATCTATCTAAGCTAACTGTCACCGTAGAGGGCTTAATAGATACTACTTTCACTCCCGAGGGGATATCTATTCCCTTAGGGGAAATAGCAAAGCTGCATTTACCTGGTTTTTCTATATCTTCTATTTTATAATAAACAGCTATATCCGAGGAAATCAAACTCAGTCGATTTTTAGGTCCGCGAAATAAAACATCCGCTTTGTTTGTACTACGACTGCTAATAACCATCCCCGGCGGCGGTTCTATATTTAAAGTCGCTCTTTTCTCTAAGTCCTCGTTTTGCTCACCAGCTACATAAAACCAAAGAATAATGGCTAAAAATAGAGAAACTAACTTTAGGGCCAAATTATGCCCCAAGAACCTTTTTATATTCATTTTTTCTTGATATATAAATCAGCTAATATCTTTTTCAACTCTCCAATGTCTAAATTAGCTCTTAAATCTCCATCTACTGCCAGAGAAACTTCTCCTGTTTCTTCTGAGACAACAATACAAAGAGCGTCGCTCTCTTCGCTCAGACCTATAGCCGCACGGTGACGCGTCCCTAAATTTTTACTAAGATGCGGATTTTCACTTAAAGGGAAAAAACAGCGGGATGCGCTAATCCTTCCCTCCCGAACGATAATCCCTCCGTCGTGCAAGGGAGAATGAGGATTAAAAATTGCTAAAATAAGTTCTTTGCTCAAATCCGCATCCAGAGGGATTCCGCTCTTGACATAATTTTTTAAACCCGTTTCTCTCGCGATAATAATCAGACCGCCGATTTTCCGACGCGAAAGAAGGCCTATCGCCCTAATTATTTCTTCCAATGTCTTTTCTTCTCTTGCCAAAAAACGGAGCCAGCGATTTTGTCCCAAATGAGCAAGCCCGCGACGAAGCTCGGGTTGAAAAATTATCAGCAAAGCAATGATACTGATAGCGAAAATCTTGGTCAGCAACCAATTTATAATATTCAGCTGAAATATCTGAGCAATAAAAAAGGCAATAAATAAAATTATTAACCCTTTCAATACCTGAACAGCTCGGGTTCCTTTTATAAATAAAAGCAAAAAATAAACTATTGCCCAGACAACTCCAATCTCTAATATTGGTTTCCACATTGTTATAATTTCGTTATAACTAATTAGACATCCTGATTTTTGGGATGTCTCAAAGAAAGGTTTTCGAAACGAGCATATTCTTTAATAAAAGCGAGCTTTATTGAACCTACAGGACCATTTCTCTGCTTACCAATGATTGCTTCCGCAATCCCTTTATTTTCTTCAGTGGGATTATAATATTCTTCGCGCAATAACAAAAGCACAAGATCGGCATCCTGCTCAATAGCCCCGGATTCTCTTAAATCGGAAAGCTGTGGCCGACGGTTGGTTCGTGCCTCCACAGCTCTAGAGAGTTGGCTAATTGCCAGAACAGGAACATTTAACTCCCGAGCTAACGCTTTTAAAGAACGGGAAATCTCCGAGATTTCTTGTTGGCGATTTTCAGACCTTGCCGGCCCCTGCATTAATTGCAGGTAATCAACAATTACCATCTGAATATCATAATGTGCTTTCAGCCGCCTTGCTTTAGCCCGCAATTCTAAAACAGAAATCCCGGGAGTATCATCAACAAATATGGGCGCTTCGCTGAGTTTACTCGCAGTGTTGATTAAAACCGGCCAATCAGAGCGGGAAAGAAAACCTGTGCGCACCTTATGAGCATCAATGCGGGCGCATGAGCACAACATTCTTTGGACTAATTGCTGTCGGGACATTTCTAAGCTAAAGAATACCAGAGGGAGCTTGTTCACCACCCCTACATTTTCGGCAATGGCACAAGCAAGGGCGCTCTTTCCCATCGATGGGCGACCAGCGATAACAATTAAATCCGAAGGTTGCAGACCAGCAGTCATTGTATCCAGTTCATGAAAACCGCTGGGAAGTCCGGTGATGTTCTCTTTATTTTGATAAAGACGGTCGATGGTCTCGATGCTGTCTTTGATAAGCTGGCTAAAAGAAAAAACCTTTGATTCTACCTTATACTGGACAACATCGAAGATGGCCTTTTCGGCTCTATCTAAAAGCAGGTCGGGATTTTGAGAAGGGTCATAACTTTCCTTTATTATCTGATTAGAAGCAGAAATTAGACTGCGCAGGAGGGCTTTTTCCTTTACAATATGAGCGTATTGCTCAATATTTGCGGCTGTGGGAACAACATTGGTTAGAGTTGTTAGATAACTAACGCCGCCAATTTCTTTTAAGCCCTTCTTTTTCCTTAACTCTTCTTTAAGGGTAACTAAATCTACGGCTTTGTTCTCTTCAGAGAGACCAATAATAGCAGAAAAAACCTGACGGTTTCTGTCTTCGTAAAAATAATCTTCTTTTAAGAGCTCAACTGCTTGAGAAATTGCCTCCTTGTTTAAAAGCATCGAACCCAAAACAGCCATCTCCGCTTCTAAGTTCTGCGGCGGTATTTTCTCTAAACTTTCAACGCTCATTCTTCTTTTCTATTACTACCCATACTCGCAAATCTGCTATAACCTCAGGGTGTAATTTAACCTTTACATTATAAACGCCTAATTTTCTAATTGGTTGTTCGATTTCTATTTTCTTCTTGTCGATCTCCAAACCTTCAGCAGCTAAACTCTCGGCAATATTCTTATTAGTAATTTCTCCAAAGAGTTTATCTTCTTCGCCGGCCCGAGCAGAAATTGTGCAGGAGAACTTGGAAATCTGCTCGGCTAATTTATTCATCTTTTCTTTTTCTGCCTTTTCTTTCTTTAACTCTTGTTCTCTTTTTTGCTGGATAAGCTTTACATTCAGAGGGGTTGCTGATAAGGCGAGCTTTTTAGGAATGAGAAAATTGCGGGCATAACCATCTTTTACTTCTACAGTATCTCCGCTCTTTCCTAATTTGGGAATGTCAGTGAGGAGGATTACTTTCATAGCGTTAGCTAGCCTGGCAGTAAAGCAACATTTCTTGCTCGCTTAATTGCTTTGGTTAATTCTCGTTGATGTTTGGCGCAAACTCCGGAAGCCCGCCGGGGGATAATCCTTCCCTTTTCGCTAACAAATCTCTTGAGCACATCAATATTCTTGTAGTCAATAAAAGGTTGTTTATTATTCTGACGGGATTTATGGATCTGTTCACAAAATTGGCAAACCTTCCTGCCAACAAATGTCCCCTCTCTTTTTTTTCTTTTCTCTGTTTTTTTTGATGGTTTTCTTCTCATTTAATAAAGCCACAATTTAGGCGACAGCAAGGAGACTAAATTGTATGGCTGCATTGACCCCCCCACCACTTTTCTGTATTACTAAGCATCCTGAAAAAGTGGTGGGG
>DAOWKH010000036.1 GCA_030639955.1 Candidatus Omnitrophota bacterium
GACCCCCATCACTATCATCATCGTCTTCATCTTCTTCTACCACTTGGGCATAATTGAGAGTAAACACCTTGGTAATTGTCTCTATATCGGGCTCGGAGGTCTCTTTGACGATAAAAATATCGCTATCTTCTGCCTGTTCATAGGTCAGGTTATTACCTTTTAAGATAGTATTCAAAGCATCTTCTACCGAGACCTTGTCCAGATAAAGGGTAATCTTGCTATCTTTAATCCTTTCACCAGCAATAAAATTCAAGCCCGACTGCTGAGAAAAGATTTTAAGCACATCCTTCATATTGGCGTCCTGAAAATCCATTGAGATAGTAGGCATTGCTTCTTCTTTAGCTACTTTAACCTCTTTTAATTTTCCAGGGATAACTTCGGTGCGGCTTATGCGGGGTTTTTCCTTTTCTATCCAGTCCTTATACTTCGCCATCCCCCCTGTCTCACCCTGTTTTAATTGCTTAATATCCTGGGCGAAAATAGCAAAGGGCAAAGAGCAAAGGGCAAAGAGAATAATAACTAAAAACAATCTCTTATTCATAATTCCTCCATTTCTATTTTACCTTTGGTCTAATCGTGAATATCTTTCCCTGATATATCAGAATCACTCCTTCTTTTCTTATCTCCAAAACTTCTGCTCCCGAAATTCTGTCTCCCTTTTTTACTACTTGATTATTGATAATTGCCCGTGGTTGATAACCCCAGGTAAAACCCTGCAAACTCATCTGGGGCAAAGTAATTTCTGTTTCTACGCTTGGTGGTGGCGTTTCTGTTTCAAGAATGTCTAAAGGACTGCGAAAAGGGTCTCTTTTGCTCGGTTGATACTCAACAGTAGGATAATCAATCTTTTTTTCTGCTTCAGCATAGACCCAGGATGAACCTATAAATATAAAAATCAATAAAAAAGGAAAAATACCAAGTTTTTCTATTTGCGATTTTTTCATATTTACCCCGTTAAATAATTCGCCTATGGTTCACCCTGTTAAATAGTGCTGGAAGCAATTTAACAGGGTAAATTCCGCCTTTGGCGGATTTAACGGGGCGAGCAAAATAAACTCACCGTCAAATTTGCCCTCACCTTTATCTCATCAGAAGAATCTATCTTGATCTCTTTTTCTCTTTCAAAAGTCATCGTCTCTATTAAAATAAACTGACGAGAATTTTCTAATTTAGAAACAAACTGCCCCAATTGATTATAAGTAGCTTTTATTCCAAGAACCAGAGGCAATTTTTGATAATAATTTTCTCTTTGCAAACTTCCGGGGTTAATCGAGATAATCTCGGTATTAGTTTCGTTGGCTAACTTAGTAATTTGGTTAATAAAATAAGAGATACTTTTATTGTCGGATAGGCGGAACCTCCGTCTCTGAATATCCTTTTGCTGCTTACTCACTTGGCTTAATAATTTACTTCTCTCTTCTTCTTTTCTCTGGATAGATTCTATTTCGCGTATCTTTTTTTTCGCCGGTTGATAGATAAAGTTCATTCCTGCAATTGCCACAAATAAAATTAGGCCAATAGAAACGATTATCGTCTTTAATTTATAGCCGCTTATCTTTAATTCGTATTTTATCTTTTTCATTGCATATTTATTTCAAAGTTAGTAATCTTGTGTCCTCGCTCTTCGCCCTCACCGATAGGTCCCATTTCAGGGTCTTTTTTAAAACCCTGTTTTAAGAGCTCATTCTTCCCTATAGTAGAAACCAAATTAGTAATTGTTTCTGTTTCTTTTTGTTTATCTCCTAAAAATATCGAACCTTTTAAATTTAGACGCAGAGGACTTTCTGTCCAGTTAATTTCTCTGAACCACAGATTATCCGGCAAAATTTCATTTAACTTATTTAACTTTGCGGTTAAAAAGAATCTCTCGCCGATCAGCTTTTTTAAAACAGATTTTTCTCTTTTCAAATCCTTCTTTTTTAATTTCAATTGCGAAATATTTAAATTTCTTATCGCAGCGGCTACCTTTGGACGCTGTCTTATCGTCTCATCTAATTCATTCCTCGCTGTTTTTATCTGGCCCTGGGTGATGAAAAAAATGCCGCCTAAAATCAAAATTGTTAGCACCCCTTCTGCAATCAGCGTCTTCACGAAATTTTCTTTTTCGGCAGCTATTTTCTTAATAATCTCTTCCTGCTGCCATAAATTTATTTCCAAACTTGATTTCGTTATTCCCTTCAAAGCCAATCCAGCCGCAAAACAAAATCCTGCTCCTAAACCCTCAGCATTAAGGAGTCCTTTCGCTACTTCTCCTAATTCAACATTTATCTTAAAATTTTCTTTGAAACTCTCTACTAATTTTGGCTCTATCTCTTCATCGCTACAAAGAATTATTTTGTCTATTTTTTCCTGCTTCAGCTTTTTCTCATAATAATTAAAAGAGAACCTTATTTCATTTAATAAATTATCAAAAGTGGACTTCTCTTTTTCCTCCTGCGTTATTTTAATATCACGCACAAAATAAAAAATGTTATTCTTTAATATATTAACATTGGCGTTATCTCCGATAATGCTCACAATTACTGTTGACTGGTTAGGATTTATCTGCTCATTTAACTGCAAAATCCTATCCGCTGAAGAAGAAACTGGTTCTAAAATAAGCACTTTTAGGCCTATTTGGGCTAAATCAGAAATTATTTTTTGCACTTCTTTCTTTTGAGTAGCGGCAAAAACTACCTCCATTCTCTTTTCTTCTTCTTTCTTAACTACCTGAAAATCAAAAAATATATCCTCAATGTTAAAAGGAATATGCCTCTTTGCTTCAAATTTTATAGCTGACTTCCATTCCTGTTCAGGAATGAGTGGCATCTGAAAATATCTAAGCATTGTACTTTCTAAAGGAAGATTAACAATTACCTCTTCTATTTTGAGATTGCTTTTACGGATTGCCCTTTTTACTGCCTGGATAATTGTAGTACCGTCAGCAATCTCTTCGCGGACAAAACCAACAAGTTTAGGGCCTGCCGGGGTCCTTTCCAATTGCATTAAGTCAACAAATTTGGGACCAATATATAAACCGGTTACTTTATCCCGCACCTTTTTACCCCCCACCAAAATTCTGCTGTGAGGTTTAATAACCCTAGGCGGGCGGGGTAGGCGGATTTTTTTAGTAATGATAAGGAATTTTGAAAATATAGGTTTCATTATCAGCAGCGGGTATTATTTTAATTTGAATACCATCGCTTTTAATCTCGCACTTCGTAGCAGCTATATCTTTACAATACATAAATTCTAAACCGTTAATCTTAATCTGAGGAACGATAATTTCAGCGTGCCATGAAGTAGGCCAACCTCCGTTATATATCTGCGTGCTCTTCTTGATATCCGTGCTATCAAGCCAATACCTGTATCGTTTATCTTCATTATCGAGTCCATTTCCATCTATATCTACAAAAACGGTAAAAAGCCCCGCGATATCTGTAGTTCCATCAGAGGGTGAGATTGCGCCAAATGTCTCTACGAAATCTATCCCCCTTCCTTTCTCTCCAGTCCTGCTTACCTCTCTCAATCCCTTTACAATACACTCCATTGCCAAATTTGCTTTATGTTGGCTCAGAATCTGCGCACTGGTATCGGTAAAACTCTTCTGACCAGCTAAAAAAACAGTGATTATTCCTAAAAAGACCACCCCGACAATTACTCCGGCAACAAGGAGTTCGACGAGGGTAAACCCCTTCTCGGTAAGCGGTTTTCGGTTAGCGGTCAGCGGGTTGCGGGAAAAACACTCTTTCATTTTAATAAGTTACTGTTGCTTCAATCTTATATTCATAATCGAGAGGATTGCTTCCTCCATTTTTGACTATTTTTTCTATCTTAATATTTTCTTTTGGCGTTAAACCTTCCCATGTTGCCCAACCTGCATCTCCCGTGTTAATAATAACATCATTAACCGCATATATTGAATTACCCTTTTGCACTTCATACGCCACCTTTTGAATCCCTCCTAGAGCAAAATGGTATGCCCTTTCTTTATCCACGGATTTCTGTTTGACTATCTTATAGTGATTATAAGACAAGCTTATAATCCCCGCACCAACAACTGCCAGGATAACCGCAATCACTATTGCCGCAACTAATTCTACCCCCCCTTTGTTGTTGTCTATGTTCATTCCTTCCCCCTTAACAATTTTTGTTACCTTCCTGTCCAACTAACTTCAAAATCAACTTGTTTATACGGATAAGATATATTATAAACAGGTAATGTTGTTTCGTCTATCACTATATCCCATTCTTCCTCTATCAAAGTGCCATAAGAACCAGAAACAATAGCAAGCCCATCATAATTTTCCATCGCATTCTTTCCGACATCTACAAAATTATAGTCTTTCCCGGTAACCTCCTCCAATATTTTTGTCCGCGCATCATTCAAAGCCACAATCTTATCGCCACTCTTATGAGCTGTTTTCCTGGATACAACAAATATCCCCAACATCCCTACGGCAATAATCCCTACAATTACCGAAGCCACCAAAACCTCTACTAAGGTCATACCTCTATTTCTCATATCTATCCTCCCAAAAAAATGTTAAAACTCGAATCTTCTTAAGTTCTAATGACCAAACTCAAGAGAATTTTCAATTTACAATTATCAATTTTCATTGAATTTTCAATTCTTTAATTTTCAATTCTTATATACCTCTATAAACCCTCTGGAGTTTAATTGAAAATTGGAAATTAGAAATTGATTGGAAATTAGAAATTGAAAATTGGAAATTTATTTTGGTCATTGCTACTCGCTACTTTTTTTGAACATCCCCCTATCTACCTCAATCCCCTTTATCTCTAACTCCTCGATGAATGTAGGTAGAAAACCAGTGGGTTCAAAAGAGCCAATTACCTTCCTATTCTTATCAATTCCCTTCTGGCTAAAAATAAAAATATCTTTCAAAGCAATGTTAGCATTTTCTTCAATCCCTGTCAACTCCGAAATGCAGATAACTTTGCGTGAACCATCAGGCATCCGCGAGGTCTGAATTATCAAATCTATCGCCGCGGCAATCTGCTGACGAATAGCCCGCACCGGCAGATCCATTCCGCTCATTAATACCAATGTTTCCAGACGCGATAAGACATCGCGGGTAGAGTTTGCGTGCACGGTAGTCAATGAACCATCATGCCCGGTGTTCATTGCCTGCAGCATATCCAATGTCTCTCCACCCCGACACTCTCCGATGATAATTCTATCCGGACGCATCCTTAAGCTGTTCCTTAAAAGATCGCGCAGAGTAATCGCTCCTTTCCCTTCGATATTGGGCATCCGCGCCTCTAAAGCCCCCCAGTGCTGTTGATTCAGGCGTAACTCCGCAGAATCCTCGATGGTAACGATTCTCTCTCCCTCGGGAATAAAAGAAGAAAAAACATTCAACAGCGTTGTCTTGCCTGAACCTGTCCCTCCGGAGATAATAATATTCTTTCTGCCGAGCACGCAGGCCTTAAAGAAATCGCCCATCTCTTTAGTGAACGAACCAAAGGCAATGAAATCTTGGGCGACAAGCCGCTTATGCGAAAACTTGCGGATGGTAAGCATCGGGCCTTTCAAAGATAAGGGGGAGATTATGGCATTGACCCGCGAGCCATCGGCGAGGCGGGCATCGACCATCGGAATACTTTCATCAATCCTTCTTCCCAGAGGAGCAACAATCCGCTCAATAATATGCAAAACCTGCTCATTGCTAATAAACTTTTTATTGGTGAGTTCTAATTTCCCCTCCCGCTCAATATAAATCTGGTCTTTGTTATTTACCATTATTTCGGTGATTTCCGGGTCTTTTAATAAATCTTCTAAGGGCCCTAAACCCAGGGACTCATCGGCAATCTCTTTTACTAATTTCTGGCAGAGCTCGCGGGGGTAGCTTGTTCTCTCCTCGGCCAAAAGATGGGTAATAACCCGCTCTGTTTTATCACGCAATCTCTTCGCCTTTGCCGAATCGCTTACTTCTCCGACTAAACTGGATCTGGAAAAAAGGTCTAATTTCTCTAAATCCAATTTTTCAATCAGACGATTGTGAATTTTCTCTTTTAGTCCTCTTATCTCTTCGCTGTTCACAAGTGAAGGCTCTTTAGGTAAGATTGCTTCTGTTCTCCTGCCCATATCCTCCATTGCCAGCATATTTGCTAAATCTCTAATTGCCTCACTCACAGGGTCATTGATGTCATCAATAACAACAGGAATCCCGCGATTAACAGACAAACCTACAGCCCTGCCGCTACTGGGAATATTAGCAATTATCTGGGCGGGCAGAACCTTCCTTATTTCAGAAAATCTGACTGCTCCTATACTCTCTGCGCGGTTAACTACTACTTTGAGCATTTCAAGAGGAAGATATAAGGACTCGATTGTCTGGATTGCCTTATTGGTCTGCTCAATGGAAAGAACATCAGGGGTGGTGACCAAAAGAATCAGATTTGCCTGCTCAAAAACAGCTGTTAACTTCTCACTAAATTTCTTCTCGGCATCAATTACTACATAGTCATATTTCTCGGCAAGGAAAGACAAAAACTTTTTTAAAAACTGAGGTCTGATTAACTCGCCTTGTTTGGGTTGAGAAACTGTGGAGAGAATATCTATACCTGACGAATGGCGAGTCATGTATTTCCCTAAAATGCGGCTGTCTAATTGTTCAATGACAGGAATAATATCAGCTATTGTTTTAGAAACAGTAATATTTAGCATTTTGGCCACATCGCTACCAAATTGAAAGTCCAAATCTATCAGAGCTACTCTTTTTTGTTGTTGAGCTAAACAAACAGCTAAATTTGTAGCAATAATTGTACTCCCTACTCCACCTTTAGTGCTAAAAATAACTATCGTTTTGGACATAGTTTCTCAAACTCCCTCTTCTCTTGTGCTTCCCATTTCTTCTGGCATAAGATAATATATTTCTGGGCTTTTTTGTAATTAGGGTCGGGGGGCGAAACCTTTGCAAACGCCTCCATTGCTGATTCGTATTCTTTCATTTGGTAGTATTTTTTCCCCTTGTTAAAATAATCCAGCTTTCCCTTCTCTATTTTATCTAACAACTTTGACATTTCTCTTTCTTTCTCTATTTTTTCTTCAGCTGCAATGGGATATGCTCTTTTATAAGTTATAGGAATTTCAATCCTTAATCTTTTTCTCTCTATCCCTCTCGGAAAAGGTAGATAAGGAAAACCTCTTTTAACCGCCTGAACAAGGGCATTATCAAATAGAGAAAACTCAGAGGGCTTTTTAATGCTTATCTCATCCATGTTGCCATCAGAAAAAATATGGATGCTTAAAACAGCAGTGGCTTGTTTTATATCCTTATCACTTTTTACTTCTGGCAGATAAGCACTCGCCTGCCTGATTTGCTCTTGAAGCTGAGGAATATATTTGGCAAGTATTCTTTTCTCTGCCCTTTTCTTTTTCTGCAATTCTCTCTGTTTTCTTTCCTGCTCTATTTTATTTCTTATCTCCTCTGCCCTTCGCTTCTTTGTTTCTAATTTCTTTTTTTCCTCAGCTAATCTCTTCAGTTCGGCTATCTTCTTCTGTCTCTCTCTTTCTTCTGTTTTTCTTCGCAGCTCTGTCTCTTTTTTAATCCTTGCCTCTTCCCTTTTTCTTCTTAACTCCTCGCGCAGTTTTTCTAATTCTTTCTTCCTTTTCTCTTTTTCTAACTGGGAAGTAATTTCCTGTTGTTTTTTCTCCAATTCCCTCAATTCCTTTTCTCTAATTCTCTCCTGTTCTCTTTTCTTCTGCTCCTTTAACCTTCTCAATTTGGCTTCTCTTCTCTTTTTCTCTATTTCTTTTCTCTCTACTTTTTTAAAACTTACCGGGAGCTTCAGCCATATACTTTTTTCCTCAACGCCCAAAGGAAAGGGCCAATAAGGTGATGCCTTTCTTACTCCACTTAATGCCGCTCTGTCTAAAGCAGAGCGCCCTGAACTCTTTATGACTTTTAGATCCTTCAATCTCCCATTAGAAAAAAGATGGAGTTTTAAAACAACAGTTCCCTCTAAATCCTCCATTCCTCTTGGCCGAGTAATAAACTTGCTTATTTTTCTTTGAATCTTACGGGCATAATCTCTTTTACTTGCCGCCGCCCATTCTATTTTTCGCTTCTCCTCTGTTGCTTTTCGCTTTTTGATTTTTGATTTTTGATATTTGATTTTTGCTGGTTTCCCCTCTATCTGTCTCTCTAATTGCTGAATAGATGACTCAATCTCCTTTCTCTTCTGAATTGCGGCGGCTTCATCCCTTTTTGCTTCCTCCATATCTTTCTTGAATAAGATTACCTTCTTTTCTAATTTCTCTCTTATCCTCCTATTTATCTCTTGCAGATTTTCTTCCTGTTTTGTTCTTTTAGCGCTTAAACTCTCCCTTATCGCCTTTGCCTGCCGCTCGTTCTCCTTTCCTAATTCTTCAATCCTTCGCATTAAGGCAAGCAGTTCCTCTCTCTTTTTTCTCGCCTCTTCTTCGGCTTCTCTTGCTGCTTGCTCACCCTGACGCAGAGCGGTTAGACGCTCTTTCATTTCGCCTCTGAGAGTAAGCATCTCCTCTGTTTCTTTTTCCTCTTTTGCTTTTCTCTCTTCCTGCTCTATCTTTTTTCTTCTTTCCTCTACGGAAATAATTGTCGGGGTGACAAAGATAACCAATTCTGTCTGGTCATTCTGGAATCTTGTTGATTTAAATAATTCTCCCAATATGGGAATATCACCTAATATCGGAAACTTCTGGAGATTCTTCGCCTCCTCATTTTGAATCAGACCGGCAATAAGCAGGGTATCTCCTTGTTCTATATTTACCTCTGTCTGGGTACTGCGTGTTTTTACTGCCGGCGTATTTCCTCCGGACTGGGTAGCGTATGCCCAATCAAGACTGCTCACCTCGGTCTGAAGTTTGGTATTAATACTGTCTTCAAAAACAACTGTTGGTTCAATCTCCAGAGAAATCCCATAGGGCTTCCACTCAATATGCGGGTTTTCTCCGGATACCTGAATCGGAATCTCGCCACCGGCGAGAAAGTTTGCTTGCTTACCGCTATTAGTAACTAATTTTGGATGAGCTAACAACCGCGCTTTACCTTCTTCAAAGAGCAGACTTAATTTTGCGGCAACTGCACTGTGTTGCCACCTGCCTATTTTTATTAATCCGGGCGTAAGCTGGCTGAATGTATTCAGCCAATCCTCCTTAGGGGTTAAACCAGCAATCTCTCCAAAGCGAAAGGTCTCTGACCAGGCAACGCCCATCTCTCTTAATGCACTCTTGCTTATCTCCAAAACCTCCACATCAATCTGGATTAACTCCGGTTTCTTCTGAGAGGGGAGGACAATTCGAACTACATTAATTAATCCTTCTATCTTTTCGGTAAGATTATTCAATTGTTCCATTTCGGCAGGATTAGAAACACTGCCGGCAAGGATAATCTTTTCTCCTTTTGCAATTGCTTTTACCCTTTCCATCCCGGCGGCTTTGATTATTTCGTTGAGATAATTAACTAACCTCTGCGGATCTGGCGCAAGAACCTGCAGGGACAGAACCTCGCGCTGGTCAAATTTATCCCAGATAATCAGATTTGTTTTGCCGGTAGATTTTCCTAACAGCATTATCTCTTTATCGCTGATAACCCGCACATCGGCTACTTCGGGATTACCCACTGCCACCCGTTTCGCCTTTTTGTCTAAAATTTTTGACTCATTAACAAATAACTCAATCTCTTGACTTTCATTCTCAAGACTTGTCTGATGAGCTGTCTCTGGAGAAATATCCTCAAAATTTATAGGGAGGTCCTGGGCAAAAGCTAGGGCAAATGGCCCGCCTAGCCAAGCTGGCGAGGCTGGCAAATGGCAAATGGCAAATGGCAAAAATAAAAAAATAAACAACTTTATAGGTTTTTTCATTTTATTCTGAGGGTTTTACTTCCTCCTTTTCCAGGCCGCGAAAAACTTCCACGCTTTCCTCTTTTTTAATTTTTTTTACTCGTTCTTGTGCAGAAACAGAGGGGGAGAATTTCTGGAGGAGTGTGCTAAAATTGACTATCGAAAGCGGGGTCTCCATCTCGTCTTTTGTCCCCCTCAGCAGCAATCTAATTTTGCCCTTCTCTTCAGCAAATACCAGATTTTTGGCATCCTGAGGAGACAGGGCAAGGGTTACGGTAGAAATCTCTTTTTCTTCTCTTCCTCTTCTGCCTTCTCTTGGCAAAGAAAATTTACGCATCTCCTTGCCTACTGCTAACACCAAAACATTTTGAAAAAGAGGGAGGGTCACGCTCTGGATCTCCTGCTTGCCGCTTTCTCCGATTTTTATAAGGTCAAATGTCCCTAAAATATCTACATAGTCCCCGGGTTTGAGCAGGCCAGACACACCGGTGACGCTATCAGCAGAAATACTTACTGCTCTTTTCCCCGCGGGGGTCTTGATTGCTAACCATTTTCCTTTCTCAGGAGAAACTAATTTTGTGGAAACAATCTGTTCGCCTTTAAAAATAAAAGCAGTAGTCATTTTATCAACTACTGCCTTTATAGAATTGACTGCTGAAGGTTGAATAAATTTAGCTGGTATCTGCGCAATTTTTATGTCACTCTTTTTAATTATTGTATCCGCAGGGATATCTCGGGCAGCCACCAAAACAGGCTTTGGCTTTGTTCCCTGAAATAACTCCTTCTCCTTTTTTTGAAAATAGCGATTGCTTAAAAAAACTGCCAATAATCCTAAAATTATTGCTGTAATTAAAGGCAAGCGCTTGGACACTCCATCCTCCTCGTTCGTCCGCCTTCGCTAAAGCTTCGGCGGACTTCACTCGTCGGAATTATCAATTACCAATTTTCAATTACCATTTAATTTTAGAATTTTCAATTGAAAATTAATTAAATGCCCGTCCTCCGCAGTAGTCTGCTACGGAGGATGGAAAAATTGATTGAAAATTAGAAATTGAAAATTGAAAATTTCATTTTAGAAGTTCTTCTTCCATTCTTATCGCTGCTTTCTCTTTTAAACCTTTTAACAAACTTTCCAGCTGCTTTGCTTCTTTCTCTTTCAACAACCCCTCTTTTATATTTTCTCTAACCTCTTCCAACGACTTCTGCCTCCCTTCTTTTTTATCCACTAACTTTACGATGTGATATCTACCCTCAAGTTTAATTATACCACTGATATCCCCTTTTTGTAAATTAAAAACAACATCGTCAAATACCTCAGGCATCTCCCCGCGACTAAAAGAGCCCAAATCGCCGCCCTTTGAGGCATTCGGTCCGATTGATTTTTCTTTGGCAAGCATTGCAAAATTTGCCCCTTGCAAGAGTTGAACCAATATTTGCTTTGCTTCCTTCTCGCTTTTGACAATAATCTGTTTTGCTCTTATTTTTTGGGGTTCAACCGATAGGTCTGCGACAAAACCGGTTTTGTATCTCTCGTAAAAATCCTCTATCTCCTCGAGAGAAACAGTAACTTTTCTTTTTAAATTTTCTATTAACTCAGTAATCAAAATCTGCTTTTTTAAATCCTCTAAATTTTCCAACCTCAGAATAATATCCTCTTTCTTATCAAGACCTCTCCTCTGCGTCTCTTGGACTAACAATTCACGACTGATCAAGTCATCAAGAAATCTCCTTTTTCCTTCCAAGGTATTGAGATCATAACCTAAAAGAGCACTTGAGTTCTCGGGCAAAATCTTCACCTTACGCTTAAATTCCTCTAAAGTAATTATACTCCCATTTATGTCGGCTAATATTGTGCCTTCTGCTTTCTTTTGAATAGAAGGAGATAGGTATCTACCTGAACCTTCTTCTCTTTTCCCGCAGGCAGATACAGCAAATAGCAAATAGCAAATAGCAAATAGCAAAAATATTTTTTTCATAAACCCTCCTCAATGACACCACAATTTAGACGACTGCAAGGAGACTAAATTGTATGGTGGAATTGACCCCCACTGATTCGTTTTGCATTCGCAAAAGCGAATCAAAACGGTGGGGGTAAATTCAACTAACAAATTTGCGGAGCATTTCATACTCCGCAAATTTGAGTTTCATTTACCTCTCTCCCAACGCAAACATCAGATTTGCTTCAGCCACTATCTTTTCTTCTACCAGGGCTCTGGTGTAAACCTGTCCGGTGTTCTTTCGTAATCTTATGACCTTTACTTCTAACCTCAGCTGGTCACCGGGCACAACTCTTTGACGGAACTTTCCTTTATCTATGCCCATAAAATAAGCGACCTTTCCCCTGTTTTCTTTTTTACTTAGCATTAAAATACCGGCGGTTTGCGCCAATGCTTCTATAATCAAAACCCCTGGCATTACCGGATGCCCGGGAAAATGCCCTTGAAAGAAATAATCATCTATTGTAACATTCTTAATCCCTACTATTCTTTTATCTTCTTCTAAGTTCAAGATTCTATCTACCAATAAAAATGGGTAGCGGTGGGGCAGAATCTTCTGAATATCCCGGCTATCTAAGACAGTCTTAAAAGAATATTGCAAAGAAAATGGCGGCACTCCTCCCTCTCTGAGCTTCTCTTCCTGTTTCTTAATCTTCTTTAAGAGGCGGATATTGGTCCAATGCCCACTTTTTATTGCTATTATGTAACCCTTCAGAGATGGCCCCAAGAGATAGATATCACCAATCAGGTCTAAAATTTTGTGGCGCACAAATTCATCTTTAAATCGCAGTTCATTGTTTAGGATTTTATCACCATCAACCACTAATGTATTTTCATAATTAGCCCCTTTGCCTAAACCATCTCTCTGCAATTTTTCTACCTCACTTTTCAGACAAAATGTGCGCGCGGGGGCAATTTCATTCTTAAAAATTTTTTTATTCTTTTCTCCATCAGAGGAAAAATTTATTATTATGTGCTGCGGAGAGAAAAAAGAGGGATAATCGAGAGTATAAGATAGTTTGAAATCAGAATCGGGAAGAATCACTAAGGTAGCGCCATCAGAAGATTGAATAAAAAGAGGTTCTCTAATTTGAAAGGATTTGCGTTTTGCATCTTGTTTAACAACACCGGCATTTTCTAATAGTTCAAAAAAGGGCAGGGCGCTACCATCCATACCGGGAATTTCCGTGCTATCTATCTCGATGAGCAGATTGTCAATCCCCAAACCAAATAAAGCGGCGAGCAGATGCTCAATAGTGTGCACCTCGGCGTCCGCTCCTCCAATAGAGGTGCGTCTAAGTTTCTGCTCTTGCTCTAAAAGGTTATGAATATCGGCTTTAATTACTGGCTTCTCAGCAAGGTCTACCCGCACAAAATTTATCCCACTATTAGCCAAAGAAGGCTTAAATTTCAAATTAACTGGTCTGCCACTATGCAAACCAATCCCTTTTAACTCAACCTCTTTTTTGATTGTCTGTTGAAAATCCATTTTAATTTATCTTCCTCTCCAATTTACTTACTTTCTCAAAAAGCTTGGGCAATCTCTGAATACAGGCTTTAATCTTTTTTTCTTGTTTATGCGGCTTTGCCGGAAATCCGGAGACAAAGGTATCTTTAGGAATGGTCTTGGTTACCCCTGATCTACCCGCCACTACTACATTATCGCCAATACCAATATGCCCGGCTATTCCCACCTGTCCGGCAAGAGTAACATTTCTGCCAACCTCGGCGCTTCCGGAAATTCCGGTTTGGGCAACAATAATTGTATTCTCGCCAATAGTTACATTATGCCCAATCTGGACCAAATTATCAATCTTTGTTCCTTTGCCGATATATGTTCTATCAAATCTCGCCCGGTCAATGGTAACATTCGCTCCAATCTCCACATCATCACCAATCTCCACACTGCCAAGTTGAGGGATTTTATAATGCACCCCTCCCCGAGTAGAGAAACCAAAACCATCACTGCCGATTACCGCCCCATCGTGAATAATTACCCGCTCGCCAATCTTTGTTCTTTCGCGGATAGAAACATTAGAATAAATCAAACAATTCTCTCCGATACAACTCTCCTGACCAATATAAACACCGGAATGGATAATTGTTCTCGCCCCAATCTTTACATTGTCCTCAACAACTACATAGGCCTGAATGGCAACATTTTCTCCCAATTGGACATTCTTCCCTATTAGGGCAGTAGGATGGATCCCTGCCGGTTTGGGAATCTCGGAAGTAAATAAAGGCGCTATTTCAGAAAAAGCAAGAGAGGGATTTTCTACATAAATCAGAGAAAGTGGCTTTTCCCTTCTGGAAAGATTTAGTTTATTCTTTTTAGAGACAACCGCTGCCGAAGCAGAGGTAGAGTCAAGCAAAGACAGATATTTCTCATTATCTACAAAAACGATATCTCCATTTTCTGCCTCTTTTATTCCCCAGGCTCTTTTAATAATTACATCCTTATTGCCTTCAATTTCTCCGTCAATTAATTCCGCTAATTCACTCAATCTCTTTTGCATTTTTATTTCCCCAACGCCTTAATAATCTCCTCTGTCAGATCTAAATCTTTATTCCCGTAAAGTAGAACATGGCTGTCTAATATCAAATCATAGTTCCCTTTCTTTGCTTCTTTCTGAATAACCTTATCAATATCTCCCAAAATTTCTTTCATCATCTCGTTTCTTTCTTTAAGCAAACTCTCGCGGGTCTTCAGGACAAACTTTTGCAACTCCTTTGTCTTCTGCTCGATAATATTCTCTTTCTTTTTCTTTGCTTTCTC
>DAOWKH010000083.1 GCA_030639955.1 Candidatus Omnitrophota bacterium
AAAGTCAATCCTTTGGCTTTATCCAGATTGATAATAGCGATATTGTAATCAATCAATGCCTTTATATAATCAAGTTCTGTTTGGACTAATCTATCCTGATAATCAAGCATATCGTGGGTGCTAACCTCTCCGCCAACATATCTCTCTTTTTGCGCCTCGTAGTTCTCCGCTTCCTTTTCTTTAGAAAGTTTAGCGGCTAAAACCTGTCGATATTGAATATCTACTTCTCTTACCTTATTCCTTACTTCTAAAATAATGTTCTGCTCCGATCTTTTAAAAGCAAGCAATGCTTGAACCTTTTCTAACTTTCGCTGGTCATATTTTGCCCGCTCGCCTCCGCCCCAGGGAATACTGATTTCAATACCAACACTCCAATCTTCATAATCTGAATCAACCTTATTTACAGCGTCCTTATAATCTTCACCTAAACCATTTAATCCAAAACTGCCTATTAAATCTACAGTTGGGTAAAGCGCATTTTTTGCTGTTTTTATTTTAATATCGCGGTTTTTTAAATCTATCTTTGCGGCTTGATAATCAGGCCTAAACTCAAAGGCGTCGTTTAAACTTTCTGTCAAATTTACTTCTTGAACTTCAAATCTTGGCTCATCGATCAATTCTAATTTGACATTCCAAATTTGGGGGTCATCCACCAGACCGGTAACTAACTTTAACTCATCTTCTGCTTTTTTAAGCTCGGACTCTGCAGAAAGCAAGGCCTTTTTTCTCTGGGCGGTTGCAGTTTCTGTTTCTAATAAATCCACTGAACTCACTAATCCTTTGGCATATCGGGCTTTATTTATTTCTAATAAGTCCTCGGCGCGTTGCAAAGATAACTCTGCTATAGAATAATTTTTTAGGCAATAAATATAATTATAATAAGCAATCTTGGTTTTGCTTATAATTTCCATAACCGTATCTTTAAAACTCTCTTCTGATTCCTGTTTATTGTTCTGGGCAATGATAATATCGGCACGATTAACAAGTATTCCAAAGTCCCTAAAAAGCGGCTGGGTTACGGTGAGCTTTGGCTCTGCAGTATAATATGGATTGGGGCTTTGAGTAGTTAGGTTGCTCTTATACCTTTTGTTCAAAAAATCTATGTCATACTCAGTGCCGGTTATTAACTTCCCGGATACGCCGGCATTAAACTCCGTGTCCTCTGTTTCCAAAATCTCCGGATGGGCAGTGCTGGTAGATTTCTTGGTATTATTACGTAACGTCCAATCAGCGCTAAATGTAGGCTCAAAATCTGCTCTGGCTATTCTCATATCCTCTTCTTGCAATCTTGGTTCAATGCGTTCTATCTTAATCTCTGAGTTGTTCTTTAAGGCATAAGCAATACAGTCAACCAAGCCAATTCTTAAAACCTTTTTGCTTTTTGCCGACTCTATAAAGGCCTCTTTGCTGAACTCCTGGGCGTAGCAAGTAGCAAATAGCAAGTAGCAAATAGCAAGAAATAAAACAAAGCTTGCGGCGTGTAGCGTGTAGCGTGTAGCTTTCATTGTTTTAAATATACTACTCTTTTTTGATTTTGTCAAAGGGGGAGAGAGCTGAAACTTTGTTTTTTGGCGGACTTTACAATATCTATCTTTTAGATTATAATACAGAAGGTCAAAAGGGCATTATTACCCCAAGTTAAGATATGCAAACTTATTTAGACTGTCTCCCTTGTTTTTTAAAACAGGCATTGGAAACGGCAAGAATTGCTGGCGTAGATGATAAAAACAGGAGATAAAGAAATGGATATTAAAGGCAGAAAAAAAATAGCTATTGAAGCGGCTAAACAAACAGGGAAATTATTAAAAGACAATTTTGGCAAATCTCTGAACATCGAGGGCAAAAAGGATAAAAGTTTGGTTACTAATATTGACCTTGAAGCCGAAAAGGCAATTATTCGATTAATTAAACAGAATTGCCCCCAGGATGGCATTCTGTCTGAAGAAAGCCAGGAACAACCCTCCAGTTCTGACTATAAATGGGTAATTGATCCTCTGGATGGCACGCATAATTATATTCACAAAATAGATATCTTTGGTGTCTCCATTGCCCTGGCATTTAAAGAAGAGGTTATTTTGGGTGTTATTTACATTCCGCTTTCTGATGAATTATATCTTGCCAAAAAAAACGAGGGGGCTTATCTTAACCAAAAAAGAATAAACGTCTCTGCAAGAAATCTGAGCGAGGCAACCCTAATTTTTGATAGTAGTATCCGCTATCAGAAAAAACCTATGCTCGCCTGTCTGGATAGAGTAGCCGATGAGGTCTTTAACATCCGAATGTTTGGCTCCACTGCCCGCGCTCTCACTTATATCGCTGAAGGCAGGGCAGATTTAGAGATAGAATACAACGATAAGGTCTGGGACTTTGCCGCCGGGCTTCTGTTGATAGAAGAAGCTGGGGGCAAGGTTACTGATCTGCAAGGAAGAAAATGGGATCTTAACTCGCAGGGCTATGTAGCTTCAAATAAAATAGTGCATGAGCAAATTTTGGAGATAATAAAGGCAGAGAACCCGCCTACGCTAAAGCTTCGGCGGGCAGGCAGATGACAGAAGACAGAAGACAGATCGAAAAACATTGGCAGGATTACTGGGATAAAATTAAACTCTTCGAGCCGGATTTAAAAAATTACAGGCATAAATACTATTGTCTGATGATGTTCCCTTATCCCTCGGCGGCCTTGCATATCGGGCATATGCGCAATTACATCCTCGGGGATACCCTCGCCCGCTATAAAATGATGCAGGGGTTTAATCTATTTACACCGATGGGCTGGGATGCCTTTGGCTTGCCGGCAGAGAATGCGGCCATAAAGGATAATATCCATCCAACAAAATCCACGGCAAAAAATATTGCTACAATGAAAAAACAACTCCGACAATGGGGCGTGGGTTATGCCTGGAGCAAAGAAATAAATTCTTGTTCGCCCGAGTATTACAAATGGACGCAATGGCTCTTTCTCCAGCTGTATAAAAAAGGATTTGCCTACCGCAAAAAGGCAAAGGTGAACTTCTGCCCCTCTTGCCAAACAGTATTAGCTAATGAGCAGGTAATTGAGGGAAAATGCGAGCGTTGTGAGGCAAATATAGAACAGAAGGATTTAGAACAGTGGTTTTTAAAAACCACTGCCTATGCCCAGCGGCTCCTTGAGGACTTGGATACGCTCACTAAATGGCCTGAGAAGGTCAAAATAATGCAAAGAAACTGGATTGGCAGAAGCGAAGGCGACGAAGTCGCCTTCGCAGTCAACAGCCAACAGCCAACAGTCAACAGTTCAAATCAAAACCCAAAATTTATTAAAGTATTTACTACTCGTCCGGATACGCTCTTTGGGTGCACCTATTTAGCTATCTCAATAGAACACCCGTTCGTCACTTCGCTCCTCAAAATCAAAAATCAAAAATCAAAAATCAAAAATGCTGAAGAAATTGAAAAATACATTAAAGAAATAAAAAAACAAGGCATTTCTACTCGCGATAATATCGCTAAGGAAAAAACCGGCGTTGAAATAAAAGGGATAAAGGTAATCAACCCGGTAAATAACCAAGAAATCCCAATCTGGGTTGTCGATTATGTGCTGATGGAATACGGCTCAGGAGCAATAATGGCTGTCCCGGCTCACGACCAGCGTGACTTTGAATTCGCTCAAAAATATAATCTGCCTATCAAACAAGTGATAACGTCGCCAAGCGCCAAGCGCCAAGCGCCAAGCGCCAAGCGAGCCTACGAGAGTGAAGGAGTTTTGATAAATTCAGGAAAGTATAATGACCTAAACAGCCAAGAAGCAAAAGAGAAAATCACTGCTGACTTAAAAAAAAAGGGTTTGGCGCAAAAAAGGGTCCTCTATCGCCTGCGCGATTGGCTGATTTCCCGCCAGCGATATTGGGGTACGCCTATTCCTATCATTCACTGCCCGAAATGCGGAACTGGGCCTGTTCCCGAAAAAGACCTCCCGGTAGTTCTTCCCCAAGATGTAGATTTTAAGCCCGGAGGCGAATCCCCTTTGAAAAAAAACAGAAATTTTATCCAGACCACCTGCCCGAAATGCGGCTCTTCGGCCCAGCGGGAAGCAGACACAATGGACACCTTTATTGACTCCTCGTGGTATTATCTAAGATACCTTTCTCCTCGGGACAAAAAAAATGCCTTTGACAGTTCGTTAGTAAACCGCTGGCTGCCGGTTGATCAATACATCGGTGGTGTAGAGCATGCTATTATGCATCTTCTTTACGCTCGTTTTATTAGCAAGTTCCTTTACGACCATAAACTAATCAATTTTAAAGAACCTTTTGCTTCTCTGTTCACTCAGGGAATGGTAATCAAAGATGGTTTGAAGATGTCCAAATCAAAAGGCAATGTCGTCTATCCTGACACCTTGATTGAGAAATATGGCGCCGACGCAGTGCGGCTTTATATCCTGTTTATTGCCCCGCCGGACAAGGATGTAGAATGGAATAGTAAAGGGGTAGAAGGAATGAAAAAATTCCTGAAGAGGGTAGAAAAACTCGGTTATCGGTTATCGGTTATCGGTTATCGGGCGCAAACCGCAAACCGCAAACCGCAAACCGACAGAGAACTCCAGAGGAAGATTCATCAGACGATTAAGAAGGTAAGCGAGGATATGGAGAGATTCCACTTTAATACCGTTATTAGTTCAATTATGGAATTGGTGAACTCCGCAACCCGCCCGCCTAGCCGAGCTGGCGAGGCTGACAACCCGCAACCCGCAACCCGCAACCCGCTAGAAGTAATTATCTTATTACTTTCTCCTTTTGCTCCCCATTTCTGTGAAGAAATTTGGCAGAATGTGCTCAAAAACAAAGGGAGCGTCTTCAAACACCCCTGGCCAAGATATAATTCTCAATTTATCCAAGGAGAAAAGGCGTTAATCATTGTGCAAGTAAACGGCAAGCTGCGAGCAAAGATAGAAGCGGAAAGGGATATTCCGGAGAAAGAGCTAAAAGAGCTCGTTTTGAAAGAGGAGCAGCTAAAAAAATGGCTTACTAAACCGATAAAAAGATTTATCGTTGTACCTAATCAGGTGGTAAATGTGGTAATGTAAACTCTGAATGGACAAAATTAAATTTTCAATTTTCAATTTCTAATTTCCAATCAATTTCCAAGTCTTTAATTTTCAATTGAAAATTAATTAAATGCCCGTCCTCCGCAGTAGCCTGCTACGGAGGATGGAAAAATTCAATGAATCCGCCAATTCGGCGGAGGTAATTGAAAATTA
>DAOWKH010000076.1 GCA_030639955.1 Candidatus Omnitrophota bacterium
CGTTTCGGGACAGAGGCGGGCGAGTTTGATTTTTGCCTGCCGAGACGCAGGTTTTAGCGTTAAGAAAAAATCACGAGAGCGAGGAATGCAAAAATCTTTATCTATATCCCTAATTTATTAATTCCCTCCTTCACCTTTTTAGCTGATTCCTGGAGTAATTTCTTTTCTTGCTTATTCAATTTTAATTCAATAATTTCTTCTATCCCCTCTCTGCCCATCCTGACCGGCACTCCTAAACAAACATCTTTTAAACCATATTCTCCCTGCAAATAAACTGAGGCAGGTAGAATCCTCTTTTCATCATTAATTATTGCCTTTAACATCAAAAAAATAGCCGCAGAGGGAGCATAATAGGCGCTGCTCTTTAAATAAGAAACAATCTCCGCTCCCCTGTTCCTTGTTTTTTTTACTAATTCCTCAATCTGCTCTCTGGTTAAGAATTGTGTAAACGGAATCCCGCAAATCGTAGAATATCTGGCCAGCGGAAGCATTAAATCCCCATGCATCCCTAACACCATCGCTTGAATATTTTGAGAAGAGATATTTAACGCCTCAGCAATAAGAGCAGAGAACCGCCCGGCATCTAAGACCCCCGACATCCCCATAATTCTTTGGCGGGGAAACTTGCTTAACTTATAAGTTAGATAAGTGAGCACATCTAAGGGGTTGGTAACCAAAATAATTATTGCTTGGGGAGTATATTTTTTTATCTCTGAGATAATCTTTGCAATAATCTCCTTATTTTTAATCAATAAGTCCTGCCTGCTCATTCCGGGTTGACGGAAAAATCCAGCGCTAATCACCACTATATCCGAATCTCGAAGCCTTGTGTAATTTGAAGAACAGTTAACCTTTCCGGGGCAATTTAAGACTGCCAAATTATCCTTTAAATCTAACGCCTTGCCATAAGCGAGGTCTTTATCTATATCCAGGAGAAAAACATCCCCTAAATTATCTTCGGCAACCCGCATTGCCAATGTTGCTCCTACCTTGCCGGCACCGATGATACTAATTTTTGTTCTTTTGTTTTTCATTTGTATCTTACATTAATTTTAGCGTGTAGCATGTAGCGTGTGGCGTATTATTTCTTCTCCCATTTCCCTTGTGCCGGCAGAGCCTCCCAAGTCGTAAGTAACTATTTTGCCTTCTTTGATTACCTCTTGAATTGCTTTTTCTAATCTGTCTGCTGCGGTATTTTCTTTTAAATAACGCAACATTAGAGCGGCCGAAAGGAGCATTGCGGTAGGATTTACCTTGTTCTTTCCTTTATATTTAGGAGCACTGCCGTGCGTAGGTTCGAATAGGGCAACATCATCACCAATATTTGCTCCCGGGCTCATTCCCAAACCACCGACCAAGCCGGCACACAAATCGGAGACAATATCGCCATAAAGATTTGGCAAGACCAGGACATCGTATTTTTGGGGTTTTAAAATCAATTGCATACACATATTGTCAACAATCCTATCCTCAAATTCAATCTCTGGATATTGCTTGCTTATTTCTCTCCCGCTTTCTAAAAATAATCCGTCAGTATATTTCATTATATTTGCCTTATGCACAGCGGTAATTTTCTCTCTTTTATTTCTCCTAACATATTCAAAAGCAAAACGAAAAATTCTCTTGGAGGCATATTCAGAAATGGGTTTTATAGAAATGGCTGAATCCAAGGAAATTCTGCTTCCTTCTAAACGCTGGATATCCTCAATTATCCTTTTGGTATCTTTTTCTCCTTGTTTAAACTCAATGCCGGCATATAAATCCTCACTATTCTCACGGATAACAATTAAATCTATATTCTCGTATTTTGAGCTTGCTCCCAAAAATGACCTATAAGGACGCAGGCAAACATAAAGGTCTAATACCTGGCGCATTGCTACATTTACTGAACGGAAACCCCCTGCTACTGGAGTGGTAATCGGCCCTTTGATGGCTACTTTGTTTTTCTTTATCGATTGAATAGTGGAATTAGGCAAAGGAGTATTAAATTTCTTCAGCGCTTCCTCGCCAGCAATTGCTTCCTCCCACTCAATCTGGACGCCCATAGATTCAAGGCATCTTTTAGCCAAATTGCTTATCTCTGGACCAATCCCATCACCGGGGATAAAGGTAATCTTGTGCATATTTCATCCCTCCCCCTGCTTTTAAAATCTCTTTCATCAAAGAAGGAATGGAAAAATTCATCTGCTTAGAATCTCGCACCTTTAAAATCCCTCTATCTAAATCTATTTCTAAAAAATCATCTTCCTTGATTTTCTCAGTATTACAGATAATCAGCGGCAAACCGATATTAAAAGAATTACGATAAAAAATACGGGCAAAACTATCGGCAATTACCGCATTAACTCCGGCGGCTTTTATTGCCAAAGGAGCCTGTTCGCGCGAAGAGCCACAGCCAAAATTCTTACCGGCAACGATAAATATCTTTTTCTCCTTAATTTCATTATAAAAATTAGGACGGATATCTTGCATAATGTGTTGGCTAAGTTCGTCTATATCAGTAATTGAAAATTTATATCTCCCGGAAATAATTACATCCGTATTTATATTATCGCCAAATTTTTTGGCATAACCTGTAAGTTTCATAAATCCTTAAACTCCTCTGGATTTTTAACCTTGGACATTGCCACCTCATAACTAATAATTCCTTGCTTATAAAGCTCCTTTAAGGACTTATCCATACTTTTCATTCCTAATTTTGAGCTGGTTTGGATAACTGTAGGAATCTGTTCGGTCTTATGCTCGCGAATTAAATTCCCTATAGCCGGAGTGTTAATTAAAATCTCTGTAGCTACTACCCGACCTTCATCATTAAGCCGCGGCAATAACTGCTGGGAAATTATTCCCTTTAAGCTTCCGGCTAATTGCACCTTTACTGTCTGCTGCTGAAAGGGTGGGAAAACATCGATTATGCGGTCGATAGTCTGCGCCGCATCCGGGGTATGCAAGGTTGTCAGGACCAGGTGCCCGGTTTCAGCAGCGGTCAAGGCTAAGGAAATTGTTTCTAAATCGCGCATTTCGCCAACAACAATTACATCCGGGTCCTGGCGCAGCGCCCTTTTCAACGCTTCGGCAAAGGACTTTGTGTCCGAATAGACCTCTCTTTGCTTAACGATACTTTTATTATGCTTATGTACATACTCTACTGGGTCTTCAATGCAAATAATCATACATTTTCTTTCCTGATTAATTAGATCAATCATTGCCGTAAGAGTAGTCGTTTTGCCTACGCCAGTGGGTCCGGTAACTAAAATCAATCCGTTGTCCTTGCGGGCAAAACTCGTTACTATTTCTGGTAATCTCAATTCCTCAAGCGAGGGAATACTATAATGAATAATCCGAAAAGCCGCCTCGGTGCTCCCTCTCTGTTGGTGCACATTTACCCGAAAGCGGCTTATCCCGGGGACAGACAAAGAGAAATCAAGTTCTAAATTTTCTTCAAACTGCTTTTTCTGCATCTCGTTTAAAAGAGAATATATCAATCTTTTGGTCTCCTGAGGAGTAAGTTTAGGAAAGTCGGTTTTTGTTAGGTCACCATCAACGCGTAGAGTAGGTGGCGTCCCTACGGCTAAATGCAAATCCGAGGCTTCTTTCTCTACTGCTAACTTAAACAAATCTTTCATTTCCATCTCTATCCTCCTGCTATAACTTCGTTATAGCTGATTACAGCGATTAAATAACGATTACAGCGATTAAATTATCAACTTTCATTCTCTAATCTTTGTAATCTGCTTTTTTTAATCGTTGTAATCAGACATCCTTTAGGATGTCATATATTCTCTCGGGTCAGTAATTTTTCCTACCAATGCTGATGCAACTACAGTAGCCGGGGAAGCTAAAAAGATATAAGCATTGGGGTTTCCCATTCTTCCTTTAAAATTACGGTTGGCCGTGGAAATAACTATCTCTCCATCTGCAGGAACTCCATTGTGTGTCCCCACGCAACAGCCACATCCCGGGGAAACAACCACTCCACCTGCTTCTATTAAATCCTCTAAAATCCCCTCCTTTATTGCTGATAGAAAAATTTGCCGCGAAGCCGGGGCAATAATAAATCTCACTCCCTTGTTTATCTTTTTTCCCTTCAATATCTGCGCCGCAACCCTTAGGTCCTCTAATCTGCCATTGGTGCAGGTTCCTAAGAAAGCTTGATTTATAGAAATATTTCTTAACTGCGAAACTGGACAAATATTATCTACGCTATGCGGCTGAGCTACTTGCGGCTCTAACTCAGAAAGCTCATAGTCCTTTATATCAAAATAAACAGCATCTTTATCAGGAGAAACAAAGAAGGGCTTCTCTATCCCCCTTTTGCTTAACCACTGTTCTGTTTTTTGGTCGCCAAGCATTATCCCGCATTTTGCCCCGGTTTCTACACTCATATTGGCAAGCGTAAATCTCCCATCCATATTTAAATTCTCAATAATTTCGCCAGTGAATTCTATTGATTGATAGGTGCAACCATCAGAGGTTAACTCCTTGATTAAATAAAGAGCAACATCTTTGGCATAAACTCCATCTTGAAGCTTCCCTTTACAAATTATTTTTATTGTTTGAGGAACTTTAAACCAATTCCTGCCGCTGGCAAAAGCAATACTTACATCTGTAGAACCCATCCCGGTAGCTAAGGCATTCAAAGCTCCATAGGTGCAAGTATGCGAGTCTGCTCCTACTATCAAAAACCCCGGTTTGATAAAACCGCTCTCCGGGATTACCTGATGGCAAACCCCTTCGCCAATATCAAAAATCTTAATCCCCTTCTTCTTAGTAAATCTGCGCATCTTTTGATGAATATTAGAAATTTTTAAATTGGGAGAAGGAGAGTTGTGGTCGATAACCAAACAAACCTTTTGTTTATCAAAGACCTTTCTTCCGCTGAGATTATCGATAATTAAAGCAGAGGTGCCATCCTGGCCAAAACAAAAGTCAATATCAGCAATTACAATATCGCCAGCTTTGGCATCTTTACCACTGTGACTACTTAAAATCTTTTCTGCAATTGTTTTTCCCATAAAATCTTCTCAACCTTTCCATCCCCTCTTCTATCTCCTCCAAAGAGGTAGCAAAACTAATCCTTATCCAACCCTCTCTCCCAAAAGCAATCCCGGGCACTACCGCCACTCCCTCTTCTTCCAAAAGCGCAAGAGCAAATGGCTCTGAATCTAATTTAGAATTCAATTGGCAAAACAGATAAAATGTTCCCTCTGGTTTTAGATAAGGAATTTTAATCTCATCCAATCTCTTTATCATATAATCCCGCCTTATCTTAAATTCTCTAAGAATCCTCTGGGGATAGTTTTGATTTTTTAAAGCCGCTACTGCGGCGTATTGAGCAATCGAATTCGCACAGGAGGTGGAATGACTCTGGATAATAGTCATCTTAGAGATTATCTCTTCGTTACCAGCGGCATAACCTATTCGCCAGCCGGTCATTGCATAAGATTTAGAAACCCCATTGATTACCACTGTTAATTTGCAGATACCCGAATTCAAAGAAGCGATTGAGATGTGCTCTTTTTCGTAAATGAGCTTCTCGTAAATCTCATCACTGATAATATAGATATTATTACGAACGGCAATCTCTGCAATCTGAGCTAATTCGGAAAGAGAATAAACGGCTCCGGTAGGATTGGCCGGGCTATTAAGAATAATAACCTTTGTTTTAGGAGTGAGGAAAGACTTGAGTAGAATTGGGTTTAATTTGAAATCATTGTCTATTTCTGTAGGAACAATTACGGGTGTGGCCGAGCAAAGCCTGACGAGTTCGGGATAGCTTACCCAATAAGGGGAAGGAATGATTATCTCGTCTCCTTCTTGGCAAACTGCTTGAAAAAAATTATAGAGTCCTTGCTTTGCTCCTGCAGAGATTAATATTTGAGAGGAATTATAACTTAGGTTGTTATCGTTTTTAAATTTACAAATAATAGCATCTTTGAGTTCATTAATCCCCGAAACAGAAGTATATTTTGTATATCCCTGTTTTAGGGCTTTAATTGCTTCTTGTTTTATGAAATCTGGGGTAGGAAAATCGGGTTCACCGGCGGCAAAATTTATTATTTTTTTCCCTTTTTTCTTTATCTCCTTTGCCCGCGAGCTAACTGCGAGGGTCGCCGAAGGAAGAACGTCCCTTATTCTGCCAGCGAAGTTCATAATTCTAACACCGCCATTTTTGCCCCATCGCCACGTCGGGGAGAAAGATGAATAAGTCGGGTAGCCCCTCCTTTAGTAAATTTTGGAGCTATTTGCCTAAACA
>DAOWKH010000109.1 GCA_030639955.1 Candidatus Omnitrophota bacterium
ACTGGAGTAGAGATAATTGCCGGAAAATATTTGTTTATTGCCTCTGCTCTTAAGATGCTTTTTGCCGGTTTTCTTTTAGTCTATCCACAGGAGAAAGAGGAGAAAGGTCTTCCCGAATTAGTAGAAGGCGAAACTTTGGACTTATTGAAATTAGATAAAGGACAGCATTTTACCAAGCCGCCAGCTCGCTACTCAGATGCCTCTTTGATAAAGATTTTAGAAGAAAGAGGAATAGGACGGCCAAGTACTTATGCCCCGATTATCAGGGTTCTAATAAATCGCAGTTATGTCCAGCGGAAAGAGGGCTATCTTTTTCCCACAGAGTTAGGGATAACAGTGGCAGAGCTGCTCATTGTCCATTTCCCTACAATTTTAGACCCGCAATTTACGGCCAAGATGGAAGATAATCTGGATAAGGTGGAGGAGAAACAGGAAGATTGGGTAAGGATGCTCAAGGATTTTTATCAGCCATTTTTAGAGGATTTAAACAGGGCAAAAGAGAATATGCGCGAAGTTAAAAAGGATATTATTGTCACCGATGAGATATGCGAAAAATGTGGGAGTGCGATGGTAATAAGATGGGGGAGGAAGGGGAAATTTTTAGCCTGTTCAGGTTTTCCTGATTGTAAAAATACCCGCTCGATTTCTACAGGGGTTAAATGTCCCGAAGAAGGCTGCGGTGGAGAATTGATAGAAAGACATTCTAAGCGCGGTGTGTTTTATGGCTGCTCTAATTATCCAGAGTGCAAGTATACGACGAGAGAACTCAAATGAAGCCACGATTTAGGCGACTAAAAGGAGACTAAATTGTATGGCTGAATTTGACCCCCCACCACTTTTTCAGAGAGATTAAACCAAAGCAGAAAAGTGGTGGGGGGTTCAATGCGCACAGCAACTTACGTTCACTGCGTTCCGTAAGTTGCGTGCTTATTGAATGAACTGGGATATTATGAAATTCTTGACCTATTTGGAGGCGGAGAGGAATGCCTCGCCGCATACCTTAAAGAATTATCATATCGATTTAAAAGAATTTGAGAGATTTTTAAGGGGGCCTGTCCGCCGAAGCCCGCAGGGCGAAGGCGGGCGCTATTCTCTCTCTACAATAACCCCTTTTGTAATTCGCGAATGGCTTATTTCTTTAAATAAAAGAAATTACTCCAGGGCTACGATTGCCCGTAAGTTGGCTTGCCTGCGTTCTTTCTTCAGATATATGAAACGCACAAAGAGATGCACTTTAAATCCGATGGTTGGAATCTACAATCCCAAGCAGGAGAAGAAACTTCCTACATTTTTAAGCGTTGATGAGGTGTTAGAACTTATTAATGCCCCTCTTTCAGAAAAGGATAAGATTATCAACTTACGAGATTATGCAATATTAATGCTTCTTTATGTCAGCGGGATAAGAGTAAGCGAGCTTGTGGATTTAGAACAAGAGGATGTTGACCTCCTATGGTCGCGTCTGGAGATTAAGAAAGGGAAAGGGATGCGTGGGCGTTTCGCACCTATTAACAATGAGACTAGTCAGGCAATTAAAAATTATCTAATAGAGAGAAAATCGCAAAGCCTGCCTGCCGGTAGGCAGGGAGAGAAAAAGATATTTTTAAGTAGAAATGGAAAAGAGTTGTATGCTCGCGATATTCAGAGAATTGTTGATAGATATATTAAAAAAATAAGTATCCAAAAAAAGATTTCACCGCATAGCTTAAGACATTCCTTTGCCACCCATCTTTTAGATAGAGGAGCAGAGCTAAAGGATGTGCAGGAGCTGTTAGGGCATAAGAGCATTGCCACTACCCAGATCTACACCCATATCAGCAGCGCAAAGATGAAAGAGGAGTATAATAAGGCGCATCCGCGGGCATAAGAAAAATCAAATATCAAATATCAAAATGTAAAATGACAATGTAAAATGCAAAATTTTTAAGACCTTTCTTCCATTTTAATCTTTGATATGTCATTTTGATTTTTGCATTTTAATTTTTGATATTTTTATATGGATTTTTTCTTTACATTTAAATTCAGCGCTCTGGCGATTGCAGAGATATTTTTGATTGGCCTCTGCGGATTCGCCTTGGCGAAAAAGGGGATTATCTCAGCCGAGGGCTTGAAGGTGCTGAGCAGGTTGGTCGTTGAATTGACCCTGCCGGCCTTGATTTTTTCTCGCCTGTTGCGCGATTTTAATTTTCAAAGATTTCCAAATTGGTGGTTGTTTCCGGTTATTAGTTTTGGTTTGGCTTTGTTCGGTTTAGTCATCGGTTATCTTTTTCTAAAAGCAGATAAGTCCTTGTCGCAAAAGAATGAATTTTTAGGGTTAATCACCTTTCAAAATTCAGGCTATCTTCCTCTCGCCTTAGCCGCTACTATTCTTCCTGCCTCCGAAGCAAACCAGATGTTTATCCATATCTTTCTTTTTTTATTGGGTTTTAATGCCTTAATCTGGTCGTTTGGGGTTCATTTGCTTTCGCGGCACAAAGAGAAAAGATTTGAATTTGCTAGTTTATTCACCCCTCCGCTTTTAGCAACTTTAGTTGCCCTTTTGATTATCTTTTTAAAGGCAGAGAGTTTTATTCCCCGGATAATTTTAAAACCCTTGGCGATGCTCGGCGATTGCACTATTCCTTTAGGGTTGATGATAGTCGGTGGGAGTTTAGCTTTCGCTTCCACAAAGAGCGAGATAAAAAATAAGGTGCTGATAAATTTAGGATTTGCGAAACTAATTATCCTGCCAACATTGGTTTTCCTTTTTATTATCTGGATAAAACCGCCCCGTTTAATCGGGCTTTTGCTCTTGATGCAGGCCGCGATGCCTTCGGCAACATCTCTGTCAATAATTGCCAGACGTTACTCTGCAGATTGTGATTTTATCAATCAATCTATCCTCTTTACCCATTTGATTAGCTTGATAACAATTCCTTTGTTTTTGAGCTTATTTGGATGGTGGATGGGGTGAGGATGTGTTTTGTTAAGAGAATTTTGCATTTCTCGCTCTCGTGGTTTTTTCTTAACGCTAAAATCTGCGTTTCGGCAGGCAAAAATCAAACTCGCCCGCCTCTGTCCCGAAACG
>DAOWKH010000059.1 GCA_030639955.1 Candidatus Omnitrophota bacterium
ATTATCTTCTCTACCTCCGCGATCAACCCCTCTAAAACTATCCCTTTGGCTGAGGAGATATTTATAATCTGGTTTTCCCATTCTTTATTCTGGGCAAGTATTAGACCTCGCACAACATCTTTAACATAGATAAAATCATAGCAGGAATTTAAGGACTCGTAAAATTTAACCTTTTTACTCTCTCTAATTCCTTTCAGTATATCATAAATAGGATTGCGGGTCATTCCTTTGCCGTAGATACGCGAAAATCTTAAAATTACAAAGGAGAGAGCAAAATTTTTATTATAAAGCTGACAATATTTCTCGGCAATTAGCTTAGAGGTGCTGTAAAATTTATCAGTGAAGTCTGCTTCTTCTTCCCGGTGAGGCTTTGAAGAAGGGGGGTAAACCGCGCCGCTGGAGGTATAAATAACCTTTGTCTTTCCTTGCCTCGTTAACTCCAAAATATTAAGCGGCCCCTCTACATTAACCCTAAAACTTCTCAAAACATCTTGCCGGTACAACCGTTCAGAGGAAATTGCCGCTAAATGGTAAACTAAATCTGTATTATTTCCAAACGCGCTTTTTAAAGAGTCAAGATTGCTAATATCTCCCTGGATAAATTTAAAATTGGAAGCGGTTATTTATCTAACTAGCTCACTCTGGCAACAATCAAAGCCGATAACTTGATGCTCCCTAAGCAATTCCTTTGTTAAATGATACCCAACAAAGGCACTTACGCCGGTTATACCAATCCTCAATTTACCTCCTCCACCAACGCTCTTGCCAACAGGGGAAGCATGAGCTCGTGATGCCCGATAAATGAATACCCTTTTCCACCTGTTGCCGTGGGTCTCTTTACCACATTCTCCATCGGACGATAGTGCTGGAGCATATCCAGATTCGCCGTAGTAAATCTATTTACCTTATAGCCCAGATTCCGGGCAATAGAAAGAGATTTCAAAAATATCTCAGGGAGAATCACTGCCGAGCCGATATTCAAAAATACTCCCCCTTCTAATTTAGCTATTAGAGCGGCAAAGCGGCGAAAATCAAGATGGCTCGCCTCTCCTATCGCTCCACCATCGCAAGCAGGGTGCATATGAATTATATCCGTGCCCATAGCAATATGCACAGTAACCGGAATACCTAATTTATAGGCCTGAATAAGCAAGCTGTATTCTGCATAAGGGGGATTGAGCTCACTTAATCTCTTACACGCTGCCTCTCCCATTCCTAAGCCATCGGCGACCCCTTGTTTAATCGCCGTATTTAATATCTTGCCGGTCTCCTCGGCCATCCCGAATCTGCCATCTTTGATACTAACCGTCACATCCTCCGAGGTCTCGCCGACTAAAGCAATCTCGGCATCGTGAATAATCCCTGCTCCCTGCAAGGCGATTGCCGAAATTAGCCCTCTCTGCATCAAGTCAATAATAATCGGGTTTAAACCGCATTTGATTACGCTGTCACCCATTGCCCAAAGAATGAGCTTCTTCTTTTTAAACGCGTCTGCGATGGCCTCTACTAATTGGGGAAAATCATTCCCTTTTAATATCGTCGGCAAGCAATCAATAAATTGGCTAAAGGAATCGCCCTTCTGGGAGACCCTGGCAAAATCCTTGACTTTGACCTTATTCTCTCTCTGTTTGATAGAATAGGTCCTCAACTTGCTTAAATCTACAGGTTTAATTTTCATCGTTTCTCCTTCTCCGCTCCATTCTTTCTTTGATTATTTTCTCATAACCTAAATCAGCAGGCTGATAATATTTTTTCTGACAAGGGATACCCGCCTGCCTGTCTTTCTCCGCGGCGGGCAGGTACTCCTGCTCTACAAAATGCCCCTTATAATTATGGGCGTATTTATACCCCCCTCGCCCCAATCTCTCTGCTCCTTTATAACTGCTTACCTTCAAATGAGTGGGAACTTGTAGGGTCTTGCCGTCCTTTACATCTTGGGTTGCTGTTTCCAAGCCCTTATAAGCGGCATTGCTCTTGGGAGCGGTGGCGATATAAACAGCGGCTTGGGCTAAAGGAATCCTCGCCTCGGGTAGTCCAATAAACTCAGATACTTGCAGGGCGGCATTAGCTACTACCAGAGCATTGGGGTCGGCATTCCCAACATCCTCAGCGGCACAGATGACAATCCGACGGGCAATAAAACGCACCTCTTCGCCGGCATAGAGCATCTTTGCCAGCCAATAAAGAGTAGCGTCAGGATCAGAACCGCGCATACTCTTGATAAAAGCAGAAATGGTATCGTAATGCCCATCGCCATCTCTATCATAGACCACTGCCTTCTTTTGCATTGAGTCCTGAGCTACTTTTAAGTCATAATAAACCTTTCCATCCCGCTCTGCGGGGGTGGTCAATGTCCCAATCTCTAAACCATTGAGCGCCCGACGAGCATCCCCATCACAAACCTTTGCTAAAAATTCGAGCGCTTCTTGAGAAATAGTCAAAGGAAAATTTCCCAATCCCCTTTGCTTGTCCTTGATTGCTCTATCTAAGACTGATTTAATTTCATCTTTGCTTAAAGGGTTAAATTCAAAGATGGAGGAACGCGAAAGAAGGGGAGAAATCAAAGAAAAGAAGGGATTGTGGATAGTTGCCCCGATTAAAATTATATTCTCCTGCTCAATATCAAAGAGCAGAACATACTGCTGATTTTTATTAAAATGATGAATCTCGTCAATGAATAAGATTGTCTTCCTGCTCTCGCCTTGCTTTCGCTGTTTTGCCTCTTTGATAATATTTCTCAGTTCCTGAACATTGGAGGAAATGGCGTTTATGGCCACAAAATGAGCGGCAGTAGTAGTAGCAATAAGATAGGCAAGAGCGGTTTTGCCTGTGCCGGGCGGACCATACAAAATTAAAGAAGAGATGCGGTCGGCTTCAATTATCCGTTTTAACAACTTCCCTTGACCTAAAATATGCTTTTGGCCGACAAACTCGGCTAAATTTTGCGGCCGCATCCTCAACGCCAGAGGCAGATCTGCATCTTTCTCTTTTTTAGAAAATAAATTATCCATTTAAAAAAAATCCCCACCCTGTCGTCCGAAGAAAACTTTTGAACCTGATTTCCAAGGTGGGTGCCCTGTCAGATGCGACACGTCGCACCTAAACACAGGCTCCCTTAATCAAGTGTTGGCTCAAAAATTACTCTTCGTGGGCACGAACAAGGTAGGGAATCTATAAACAATTATACCATATTTTTAACAAAAAGGAAAATCAGCGGCCTGTTGCCCCCAGCTTTTCAAATAACTGCTGGCGAATCTTGGCATCGATACTATTTATCTCCGTATCGGTCAAGGTTCTCTCTTTTCCCTGATATTCTATAGAAAAGGCCAAACTCTTATATCCTCTGGGCACCTGTTCTCCCTGATAGATGTCAAATAGGTAAATATTGTCTATCAATTCCCCACCATTTTCACGAATGAGTGAAATTATCTTTTTGCAACTAATTTCGTCTTTTACCAATAAGGCAATATCGCGACGCACGGTCGGGTATTTAGAAATAGCTCTAAATTCCTTTTTAAAACCTGCTAAATCCACTAACTGCTTAAATCCTAATTCACAGAGATATACATCCTCTCCGAGGTCGTAACGAGTCAAAATATCCTCGTTCACCTTTCCTAAAACTCCTATTTTTTTATTTCCTATTTTTAAAGCGGCGCAAAGATGGGAAAAACGGGGGTCATCTTCCTCAACAAATAAATAATTACTCACTCCTAAAGCCAAAAGCAACTTTTCTATTACCCCTTTCAACTCATAAAAATCCAATCTCTTCCTCCCCCGCCAACTATTCTCATCGCTGCCAAACAGCGCTATCGCCAAGCCCTCATCCTCGCAGGGTTCCCCTTTTTCTCCATAATAATAAACCTTGCCCAGTTCAAAAATCTTTGCTCTTTCGACTCGATGGCTAAAGTTCCAGGCGAGGATATTCAGGGCATTAAAAAAAAGAAGGGGACGCATTATCTCCTGCTCGGCGGTTAAAGGATTGGCAATAGAAATAATTTTTCTTCTTTTTTTATCTTCTCCGATAAACTTAAGTTTGGAAATCAAACTATTGCTAATCACCTCCTCAAACCCCGAACTAATCAAAACCTCCTTTACCTTCTTATCTACAATCTTACTTTTAGCTTCTTCAAAAGAAGAGAGTTTTGCTGTGGGCATTGTCTGAGGGATATTCTGGAAGCCAAATATGCGGGCAATCTCCTCGAGTAAATCGCTTTCCCCCTCAATATCAGAACGGAAATAAGGAACCTTTGCCTTCAGTTTCTGCTTATCAGAAAAGGTTATTTCAAATTGAAGGTCGCTCAAAATTTCCTTTATTCTCTGCTCAGAAATATCTACCCCTAAAATCCGCCTAACTTGCCCATAACGCAACTCTACTTCCTTTTCTCCTCTCTTTTCCTCCCCCGCCTGCGCAACTTCCTCTAATTTACCTTCAGCTAATTCCTCTAATAACTCTGATGCCCTCTCTGAAGCTAAATCTACACCCTCTAAATTTACTCCTCTCTCAAAGCGGTAAGAGGACTCTGTAGAAATAGCCAATCTCCTACTTGCTTTTCTTACTCCGGAGGGTTCAAAATGGGCACTTTCCAAAAGAATAGTGTTTGTATCCTCATCTATCCCCGAGTTCTCGCCACCAATGAGCCCGGCAATTGCCAACGGTCTTTCGGAATCGGCAATAACCAAAATTTCGCTATCTAATTCCTTTTCCTCCGCATCAAGAGTAATAATCTTTTCTCCTTTTTTCGCTTTTCTAATAATGATTTTTTTTGTTTGGGATTTGCCTGTCCTCCGTAGCCTTGGCGAAGGAGGAAGATTTGCGCCTTTGATTTTTCCAAAATCAAAAGCATGCAACGGTTGTCCCCTTTCTAACATCACATAGTTGGTAATATCCACAACATTATTTATCGGTTTTAATCCTAAATTGACCAATCGCCTCTGCATCCATTGCGGCGATGGTTTTACCTTTATATTACTAATTAGCTTACC
>DAOWKH010000050.1 GCA_030639955.1 Candidatus Omnitrophota bacterium
ATCGAGCCGTCTTCATTCATAATCTCACAAATCACACCTGCCGCAAAAAGTCCTGCCAATCTCATTAAATCTACTGCTGCTTCTGTGTGTCCGGCCCGTACCAAAACTCCTCCTTCTTTCATCCGCAGAGGAAAGATATGACCCGGTCTTGTCAAATCCCCTGCTTTCGTCTTCTTATTTAGAATTGTCTTTATCGTCTTTGCCCTGTCAGCAACGGAAATTCCGGTGGTAATTCCTTCCTTGGCATCTACAGAAACCGAAAAATCGGTCTTTAAATGTTCAGTATTGGGAGAAACCATTGGCCCGAGATTTAATTCATCAAGACGCTCGCCGATAATCGGTAAGCAAATCAATCCTCGCCCATATCTGGCCATAAAGTTAACCTTCTCTTTGTTGATATACTGGGCAGAGGTAATCAGGTCGCCCTCGTTCTCGCGGGCTTCATCATCAATAACGATTACGATTTTACCCTTTCTGATATCCTCAATTATTTCGGGAATAGAATTAAAGTGCATAGGTCCCTTCATAGACAATCCTTGCCTCTCCTTCTAAATAAATATCCTTTAATTGCTCATCAAAATAAACCTTTAATATTTCCCCTTGTGTGTGCACATTGATTTTGCCATTTGCCATTTGCCATTTGCCATTTGCCATTAGCGTACTCGCCACACTCCCCGTGCCGCAAGAAAATGTTTCGCCTTCTACGCCACGTTCGTAAGTCCTGATTCGGATGCTGTCTTCAGTCAATACCTCTACAAAATTGACATTTGTTCCCTTGGGCTTAAATTTCTGATGCTCGCGAATCTTTCTGCCTAAATTTTGCACATCAACTTTCTCTAAATTTTTCGCAAAGATAACGGTATGAGGTACACCAACATTAACAAAATTCACTGATATAGTTTTGTTGTCAATTTTTAGAGGAATATCAAGTTTAAGATTTTTTGGTTGCGGCATCTTGACTTTTATTTTCTGCGGGTTGCAATTTTTGATTTTTGATTTTTGATTTTTGATTTTTGTTTCTACAATCCCCGCCTTTGTCTCTATATTTACTCTTTTATGTCTGTGGTCTGTGGTCTGTGGTCTGTGGTCTACAACATAAAGCGCCGCACAGCGGATTCCATTCCCGCACATCTCGGCCTCGCTGCCATCGGGGTTAAAAATGCGCATCCTAAAATCTGCCTTCTGAGAGGGCTCAACTACCAAAAACCCATCTGCCCCAATCCCAAATTTCCTTTCACAAAATTTCTTGGCAAGTTTTTTATAATTCAGGCGTGAAGCGCCTGTAATTATAAAATCATTCCCAGAAGCAACGGCTTTAGTAAAATTTATTTGCATTTCCTTCGCCTTCACCTCTTCACCTCAGACACCTCGGGGGTGTCCGAAGTTTCTTTCACCCCCGAGGTGAAATGCGAGGTGTCTGAGTGAGGCGAAACCTCACTCATTGATTATTTTCTCTCTGCGGATTAAATCTTTATATACTTCCCTTTCGCAAATCAGATAAAATTTATCTTTCTTTACTAAAATCTCAGCCGGGCGAGGACGCGAGTTGTAATTAGAAGTCATTGCAAATCCATAAGCCCCGGCATCCATCACTGCCAAAAAGTCTCCTATTTTCACTAAAGGTAATTTTCTATCTTTGGCAAAGAAATCTCCGCTTTCACAAACCGGCCCGACAATATCGGTTTGCGGTTTGCGGTTTGCGGTTTGCGGTTTGCGGACAACCGGAATAATCTCGTGATAAGCGTTATACAGAGACGGGCGAATAAAGTCGTTCATTCCGGCATCCACGATAATAAATCTTTTGCCATCTTTTCTTTCTTTAATATAAAGCACTTTGGCTAACAAAATCCCACTTTCGGCGGTCAAAAACCTCCCCGGCTCTAATATTAATTTTGCCCCTAGTCCCTTTATTAAAGGCAAAATCGCCTGAGCAAATTTATTAGCCGACCCGAAAAATCCGCCACCAATATCTAAATAGTTTAGTTTTATGCCATTTTTCCGCAATTGTTTGGTTAGAGAAATGACCTTTTTAAGCGCCCTTGCAAAAGGTTGACTTGTAGCTATCTGTGAACCCAGATGAAAATGAATTCCGCAAATATTTAAATGGGGAAACTTTTCTCTTTTTAAAAATATTTCTTTTGCCCTCTCCAAAGAAATACCAAATTTATCTTCTTTTTTGGCTGTTTGAATATAATGATGTCCTCCGCCGGAGATATCCGGATTTATGCGTAAGCCGACAGGGACATTCCTTCCCAATTCGCCGGCAATCTTATTAATCTCTTCTACTTCTTGTTCTGACTCGGCATTGATAAGCAGAATCTTCGTTTTGATTGCTTGCCTAATTTCCTCTTCTGTTTTCCCTACGCCGGCAAAAACAATCTTTTTGGGGTCGGCTTTGATTTTGGCCACCCGGTAAAGCTCGCCACCGGAAACAATATCCAAACCTGCTCCCTGCTGGGTCAGAATCCTGCAAATCGTTAGATTGGAATTTGCTTTTACCGAGAAACAAATAAGCGGTTTGAGAGAAGCAAATGCCTGGCTCAACTCTTTGTATTTATCAACTAAACTTTGATAGCTGTAAATATAGACCGGCGTGCCTGCACTCTCGGCAATTTGCTTTATGTTTACACCCTCGCAGTATAATTGATTTCTTTTGTATTTAAAGTTAGACATTTTTTTCTCTAACAACCGATATTCTTGACTTAACCGATGTTTCCGGATCCATCAATTCAGCTATTTCTCTCTGATTCAATTTACCGATTAGGCCTACTCGGTCAGAAAATTTTGCTAATTCTGGATTGCTCATCTCTTTTATCTTTCTGCCACTATCTAAAGAAAATTTTACCAATTTCCCAATGATATTATGGGCTTCCTTAAATGAAACACCCTTTTTAATGAGACAATAGACAAGGTCTGTGGCGTAGAGGGTTTCATCATCTTTTATGGCATCCTCAATGGCTTTTTTGTTCCATTTTAGGGTCTTTATAAATTTAGGGAGAATTTCTAACTCTTGCTCTATTATTTCAAACGAACTAAACAGCGGCGGTTTATCCAGTTGCATATCTCTATTATAAGTGAGCGGCAATCCCTTCATCATCGTCAAAACACTTACCAAATTGCCATATAATGTCCCTGTATAGCCCCTTATCAGTTCAAGAACATCGGGATTTTTCTTCTGGGGCATCAAAGAACTGCCGGTAGCAAAAGCATCATCAATCTCAATAAAGCCAAATTCCTTTGTTGACCAAATAATCAAATCCTCGGCAAATCTTGATAAATGCATACCTAATATTGATAATGCCGATAAAATCTCAATAACAAAATCTCTGTCGCTAACCGTATCCAACGTATTTGAAACCTCGGCAATATGTTCTGTCTGTAACTCTTTAAGTTCCTTATGTTCGTTAATAAATTTCTTTATAGCTTCATTATATAAATTGGATGCAATGGGCGTACCGGCGAGAGCGCCCGAGCCTAAAGTCAATTTTATTCTTTCTCTTGTGTTATTTAATCTACCCACATCTCTCTTGAGCATCTCGGCGTAGCTTCCTAAATAATCTTTTAAATAAACAAGCTGGGCATGCTGTAAATGTGTATACCCCGGCATAATTACTTTTTCATTCTCTTTGCAAACCTCTAATATAGAATTTCTTAGCTGATTACATAAAATCGCAGTATGGTATAATTCATCTTTGCAGAAAAATTTTAAATCAAAAAGCACCTGGTCGTTTCTTGACCTCGCCGTATGCAACTTTAGGGCTAAATCGCCAACTTTTTTCTCTAATTTATTTTGAATATCCGTATGAATATCCTCGCTCTTTTCATCGCGTTCAAATTTGTCGTTTTTAATATCCTTCATTATTTCATTAAGAGCATTGCTTAAAGTTGTGAACTCGGTATTTCCTAAAAATCCGCTTTTTTTTAATACATCAATATGTATCACAGAACCAAAAACATCCCATTTGGCTAATTTATAATCGTAATCTATTGATTTGCTAAATTCTTCTACATCAGGGTCGGTTTTCTTTTCAAACCTCCCACCCCACATCTTTTTATTCATAGCACTCCTTTTGTATTTATTTTGATTTATATTTTTGATATTTGATTTTTGATATTTGATTTTTCATATGGCGTTCCCAAAATCTTTATAAATCCCTCTGCGGCCTTTTGGTCAAAACTTGCCTGACAGCAGTCAGGTTTACTGTCTTTGCCACCGATAGGCCTATGGTAAGTGGCTAATTCCTTTTTATACAAAGAGTATTTTGATTTTTTACCCACTATTTCACAATTCCCCGCAGAGAGTTTTATCCTTACAGTTCCACATATTTTCTCTTGAGTAGAATCAACAAATTTATCCAATGCCTTTTTAAATTCGCAAAACCAGAGTCCATTATAAATGAGTCCACCATATTTCAGAGAAATCAGATGTTTGAAATCCAGGGTCTGTTTATCCAGGGTCAGGGTTTCTAAACAATGGTGGGCTTTGTAAAGAATCTCTGCTGCCGGGGCTTCATAGAGCTCGCGGGATTTAATTCCCACAATTCTGTCCTCAATCAAATCCTTTCTACCGACAGCGTATTTCCCGCCTATTTTATTCAGTTTGATAATCAACTCCTGGGTAGTTATCTTTTTATTATTTAATTTGACCGGAATGCCCTTGTCAAAATAAATCTCCAGATAAGCAGGTTTAAGGGCATAGTTCAAAGAAGTAATCTGCCAGACATTGGCAGATGGCTCATTCCAGGGGTCTTCCAAATCCCCGCATTCAATACTCACTCCCCAGAGATTTTCATCAATACTATAAACGCTCTTTTTGAAATCTAAGGCGATACCATTCTTTTTAGCATATTCAATTTCTTCCTCTCTTGTTTTAAACTTCCATTCACGCAAAGGGGCAATAACTTCTAGACAAGGGTCCAATATCTTCCAGGAGAGCTCAAAGCGAACCTGGTCATTCCCTTTCCCTGTGCAGCCGTGGGCAACATAACTTGCCTTTTCCTGATGGGCAATCTTAACAATTTCTTTAGCAATTAGGGGTCTCCCCAAAGCAGTGGCTAAAAGATAGTCCTCATAAACACCTTCTACCTTTAAAGTGGGCAGAATAAAATCCTCTATAAATTCTTTCTTTAAATCAGAAATGTAGACCTTTTTTGCCCCGGCAGAGATTGCTCTTTTTTTAAGAAGTTCAAAATTGGCTTTCTGTCCTAAATCGGCAAGGACGGCAATTACATCATAACCTTTCTCCGTAAGCCATTTCACACAGATAGAGGTATCCAAACCACCGGAATATGCTAAAATTATCTTTTTCATTTTTCTCCTGATATAATCTTCGATTATATCTGATTACTGTGATTATTTCAGATTACGGCGATTAAATTATCAATTTTCATTCTCTAATCTTTGTAATCTGCTTTTTTAATCTCTGTAATCAGACATACTTATTTTTATAGTATGTCTAATAAAATCAATATTGCTTTCTGGAGATGCAGACGATTCTCGGCCTGCTCAAAAACAATAGAGTTTTTCCCGTCAATTACCTCATCGGTGATTTCTTCCCCCCGATGGGCAGGCAGACAGTGCATAATCAGGCAATCGGCTTTTGCATAACTAACTAATTTTTTATTTACCTGAAAATTCTGAAAAATCTTTTTGCGTTCTTCTTTTTCCTCTTCTTTCCCCATACTTGTCCAGACATCGGTATAGATAATATCGGCATCTTTAACTGCTTCAATTGGATTATTCATAATTCTGATTTTTTCCGCCGAAGGCGGACCCGCCTTTGGCGGGGATTTTTGATTTTTCCTGCCTGCCGGCAAGGCAGGGATTTTCATTTTCGGCTCATAGCCAAGGGGAGTGGCAATATTTAAATCCGCTTTTGTCTTGTTACAACCGTAGATTAGAGAATAGCAAACATTATTTCCATCGCCAACATAGGCAATTTTTACCTTTTTTAAATCGCCTTTTCTTTCCTTAATAGTAAAAAGGTCAGAGAGAACCTGGCAGGGATGAAGTAAATCGGTTAAGGCATTTATTACCGGAACAGTGCTATACTCAGCAAAATCAAGAAGGAGTTGATGCGAAAATGTTCTAATAACAACTCCCTCTACATAGCTGGATAAAACCCTGGCAATATCCTTTACCGCTTCTCTTTCAGTCCAGCCTTCGCCAAGGCTTCGGCGGACAGGCACGCCAATTTCCTCCTCTAAGTAAACCGCCTTTGCTCCTAATTGAAAAATTCCTGTCTCAAAGGACACCCGTGTTCTTAAAGAGGGTTTATGAAAAATAAGGGCAAAGGATTTCCCTTGTAGATAGCGGCTAAATTTGTGTGGCTTTTTCTTTATCTGCTTAGCCAGAGAGAAAATTTTTTCTATTTCTTCAATGCTTAAGTCCTTTATAGAAATTAGATTCTTCATATCTTCTCCTTCTCCGCCTGCAGCACCCCATCCAAAATCCCCACTCCTTTATCAATATCTTTTTTCTTTATCACCAATGGAGGCATAAGTCTCAAAATTTTATCTTGAGTGCAATTAATAAGCAAACCTTTGTCAAGGCAGTTCTGGACAATCCCTGTTCCTTCAATAGTCAATTCCACCCCCCACATCAAACCTCTTCCGCGAATTTCCTTAATAAAAACATATTTCTTTTTTAATTTCTCTAATTTTTCTTTTAAATAATCACCCATTTCGGCGGCATTTCTTAATAATTTTTCCTTTTTAATTGCCTTAAATACGGCTAATCCGACCTTGCAGACCAATGGATTGCCGCCAAAAGTAGAGGCGTGCGAATGCGGCGAAAAGACATCAGCAATCTCTTTTTTTACTACCATTGCTCCGATGGGAACACCGCCGCCCAAGCCCTTGGCTAAAAGCAGGACATCGGGTTTTATTCCATAATGTTGATAGCAGAATAACCTTCCTGTTCTTCCTATACCTGTCTGCACCTCATCAAAAATTAGGAGGATATCTCTCTTGTCGCAAATCTGACGCAGTTCGTTTATATAATCCTCATCGGCGATATTTACTCCCCCTTCTCCTTGAATAAGCTCTAAGATTATGGCGATTGTCTTTTCATTTATTGCTTCTTTAGTTGCCTTGATATCATTAAACGGGGCATATTTAAATCCGCTGGGCAAGGGCTCGTAACCAAAATGATATTTTTCCTGACCGGTCAGAGTCAAAGTCGCCAGTGTTCGGCCGTGAAAAGATTTATACATTGAGATAATTTCCCGCCTCTTCCCTTTGCCGTATTTGCGGGCAAATTTAATCGCCGCCTCGTTTGCCTCTGCGCCGCTGTTGCAGAAAAAGACCTTGCCGCCAAAAGAGCTCTCGGAAATCTCTCGGGCTAACTTTGCCTGCAACAAACCATAGTAATTATTGGGAATGTGCAGGAGCTTTTTCGCCTGGTCTTTTAGAGCGTTTACCACTGCCGGGTGGCAATGTCCTAAATTACTTACTCCCCAAGAGGAGAAAAAATCAAGATACTCTCTTTGCTCCACATCCCAGACCTTAACTCCTTTCCCCTTCACCAAAGCCAAGGGAAGATGGCTATAAGTAGGAACTATATATCTTTCGTATAACTTAGCAATTTTGTTAGTGGTCATAGCTAATAATCAATTTAAAATTATCAATTACCAATTATCAATTTTCATTTATTTAAATTATACTTGCCTCTTCGGGCAAGTCCCCTAGCAATTGAAAATTCTGAAATTGGAAATTGATTGGAAATTAGAAATTGAAAATTGAAAATTTATTTTGGTTTCTCGCTACTTATCTAATTATCTCCGTTCCAATTCCCTGGTCGGTAAATATCTCCAGAAGCAAAGAGTGTTTTATCCTTCCGTCAACAATGTGGACTTTATTCACTTTGTGATACAAGGCCTTAACACCGGCATTCACCTTGGGGACCATTCCCTCAATGATAATCTCTCTTTTAATTAAATTGTTTACCTCTTTGATGCGGAGTGTAGAAATTAAAGAACTTTTTTTATCTTTTTCGGCTAAAATTCCGACTACATCGGTAAGCAGAACCAGCTTTTCTGTCTCCATTTCTAAACTAACTTCAGCGGCGGCCTGGTCGGCATTAATATTGTATACATTTTGACTATTCTTCCCTAAAGGAGAAATTATAGGAATTTTCTTCTCTTCCAAAAATTTATTTATCTTCTGAGTATCTACAGATTCCACTTCTCCTACAAAACCAATTTCTGCACTGTGGGGACTCACTCTGAAAACATCTTCACCATTCACTCCCACAGATTCCCCTCCTAATTCCTTGATTTCTCCTACAATCTGTTTGTTTAATTTTCTTAGAGTAGAAATCACTGTCTCTATTGTATTCCTGTCCGTCACCCTCAATCCGTTAGCAAATTTAGGCTGTTTACCTTCTTCTTTTAAACTTTGATTAATAAAATAGCCGCCGCCGTGAACTACTATCACCTTTATGCCCACATAGTTCATAAACACAATATCTTGTAAAATGGTTCTTCCTCTTTCCCTATCCATCATTGCGCTACCGCCATACTTCACCACAAAAATTTTATTGCGGAAGTTTTTGATATAGGGCAGGGCTTCAATCAAAACATCGGCTTTCTCAATTATTTTTTTCATTGTTTTTATTTAATAACAACATATTCTGCAATAGTATCCGGTTTAGGAATGGAGGAACGATCTTCAATTAGCCCCTGTATATGCATTTCGATTGCTTCATACATATTTTTCTCAGTCTCTTTGCGAGTTTTGCCTGTCGCCACACACCCCGGTAAATCAGGAGAATATGCCGAACAGTTATTTTTTGCTTTTTCAACGACAATAAGAAAACGATGCATAATTACTTCACCCCCTTTTTCTTCAACTGCGCTTGCTTTAGAACACTATTTAAAGTCCCGGGAGCTAAATCATGGCTTGGATG